>CAZHGG010000197.1:0-8733 GCA_964531755.1 uncultured Polyangiaceae bacterium | reverse complement strand
GCTGTGCCCATACCGCGCGTAGAGGTAAGGCCCCACCCCGATCGTGAGGAGCTCGACCTGCCGCGTGGGCGCGTCGGCGCGGGCGCTCGCGGGCGAAAACAGGCAAGCGAGCGCCACGAGGAGCGCGCGCGCGATCCACGCCACGCGCCCCACCGAGGAGACGCGGCGCGCGTGTGCGGCCGGCCCGGCGACGTCGCTCAGTGCCGCGCCATCCACGGACAGATGCCCACGAGGCGCTTGAACGGGCGGCGCGAGCAGTCGAACCCGGACTCGCGGCCGTACATCTTGTGCTCGGTGCACTCTTGCGACTTCTCGAAGGAGCCCTCGCTCTCCTCCTCGATGTCGCGCCGGCAGTCGCCGACCTTCTCCACGTCCCACTTGTAGAAGCCGTGGGGGTCCCAGTAGTGCTTCACCTCGACGGAGACGTAGTCGCCCTTCTCGTACTTCTCCATGCACTTCGCGAAGTCGCGGCCGCCGCGCACGACCTGGAACTGATCGCCGGGGCACGGGTCCCACTCGAACTCGAAGTCGGCCTGATCGACCTCGCCCTTGGCGTTGTGCTCCACGTCGGTGCGGTTGACGAGCTGGAGCACCGACTCGAACCGTTCGTCGCGGTGGGAGCAGCCGCCCGCGCCGAGCGCGAGGAGCGCGAGGAGCGCGAGGGACGAGGTCGCGGCAGGGCGTGTCATGGGTGGGGCGAAGCTACCACGCGTCGTGCGTCGGAGGCCAGGCTACGCCGTCGCCTTGGCCTTCACGCGCTTCGGGCCCGAGCCCTTGACGACGCCGCTCTTGCCCGAGCGGGCCTTCATCTTGCGGTCGATCCACTCGGTGAGCGGCGCCGCCACGTAGATGCTCGAGTAGGTGCCCGCGATGATGCCGATGACCATGGCGAGCGCGAAATCCTTGATGACGCCGGTGCCCCAGATGAAGAACGCGAGCACGCTCAGCATGGTCGCGCCCGAGGTGAGGATCGTGCGCGAGAGGGTCTCGGAGACCGACAGGTTGATGACCTGCGCGAACGTCTTGCCGCGGTGCTTGCCGAGGTTCTCGCGGATACGGTCGTACACGACGACCGTGTCGTTCATCGAATAGCCGACGATCGTGAGCACCGCCGCCACCGTGGAGAGCGTGACCTCCTTGCGGAGGACCACGAAGACGCCGATGACGACGACCGCGTCGTGGACACACGCGATCACGACACCCGGCGCGAAGCGCAGGTCGAAGCGGAACGCGAGGTAGACCATGATGGCCACGATCGCGAGGGCGACCGCGTTTCGAGCGCTGTCGCGGAGCTGCTTGCCGGCCTTGGGACCGACCCACTCCACGCGGAGCGAGTGGTCGGGCACCATCTCGGGCCCGAGCTCCTTCGTGAGCGCGTCGAGCAGCTGATCGCCGCGCGACTGGAGCTGCACCTCGACGCGGTGGTCGCGGGCACTGATGACCTGAGGCGCCGAGCCCTTTCGAAGGACCACCGCGGGGACCTTGCCGAACTGCTCGGCGATCTTCTTCGTGTCCGGCTCGGCGTCGTAGCGGATCGTGATCTTGTCGCCGCCCTGGCTGAACTTCACCTCGGTGGCGCGAGCGTTCGCCGGACAGGCCTTCTCGTCGCCGCCGGGCGCGGAGCCGTCCACCGTGTAACAGAGCGCCTTGCGGACGTCGTCCTTCATGGCGTCGTTGATCGCGCTGACCTCTTGCACACGGATGAGGAAGTGGCGATCCGGGTTGGGCTCGGCGTTCACCTTCACCACGTCGGGCTCGGAGAACTGCTTGCTCGCCACCACGGCCTCGCGGATGCGGCCCTGGTCGATCGGCTGCTTGAACGCGACCTCGATCTCGGTGCCGCCGCGGAAGTCGGTGCCGTAGTTCGGCCCGGGCACAATCATGAGGACGATGGAGGCCGCCATCAGCGTGAAGCTGAGGGGGATCCAGAAGCGCCACGCGAGGCGCATGAAGTCGAAGGTACGGCCTGGCTTGAAGAACTCCATCTCAGAACTCCGCGCCAACGCTAAGCTTGTTGGTCTTTCCGCGCGCCCACCAGTCGAACACGATGCGCGTGCAGAAGACGCCCGTGAAGAGGCTCGCGATGATGCCGATGATGAGGGTCACCGCGAAGCCCTTGACCGGCCCGGTGCCGGTCTGCGCCAGGATGAGGCCGGTGATGAAGATCGTGACGTGGCCGTCGACGATCGACGAGAACGCCTTGTCGTAGCCTGCCTCGATGGCGGCGCGCACGCTGCGCCCGGCGCGCAGCTCCTCGCGGATGCGCTCGTTGATGAGCACGTTCGCGTCGACCGCCATGCCGATCGTGAGCGCGAGGCCGGCGATGCCCGGCAGGGTCATGGTGCCGCTGAAGGAGGCGAGGATGGCCATCTGCAGCATGAGGTTGAAGAGCACGGCCGCGTCGGCGATGAGCCCGGCCTTGCGGTAGTAGAGGACCATGAAGATGAGCACGAGCGCGGAGCCCACGACGGCGCCCGTGGCGCCCTTCTGGATGGCGTCCTCGCCGAGCGTGGGGCCGATGCGCGAGTCGTTCGACTTCGCGATGGGCGCCGGGAGCGCGCCGGAGCGCAGCACCATCTCGAGCTTCTTCGCGTCGGCCAACTGCCGCTCCGGATCGCCCGAGCCGAGCGTGATGCTCGCGCGGCCGCCGCCGATCTTCGCCTTGATGACCGGCGACGAGTTCACGACGTCGTCGAGGATGATGGCGAAGCGGCGCTGCACGTTGGCGCCCGTGATCTCCTCGAAGCGGTCGGCGCCCGCGGGGCTGAAGGTGATCGACACGTAGAAGCCGCCGAACGTGGACTGCGTGTCGCGGGCGACGGTGGCGTCGGTGATGTAGTCGCCGGTGACCTCGGCGCGGCCGTAGAGGTAGACCGTGCGCCAGCCCTCTTCGGTGGTCTTGCCCGAGTCTTGGTCGTACGTGGTGAGCTGCTCGAAGCCGATGACGTGGTCGTCCGGCACGGTGAGCGTCTTGGTCCACGACTTGAAGCGCTCGAGGCACTTCTGCATGGTCTCGTTGTCGCGCTTCATCATGCGGGCGAAGTGCGACTTCACACGCTTGCCGGGGCCCGCGGGGGCCTCCTCCCAGCGGATGTCGAGGTTCTCGCCCTCCGGCAGGTCGGTGTCCTTGATCTTGCCGAAGTAGTCCGCCTCGTCGTCGAGGATCTTGAACTCGAGGCGCGCGGTCTTGCTGATGATCTCCTTGATGTCGTCGAAGGCCTTCTCGTCCTTGCCCGCGACCTCGATGATGATGTCCTCGTCGCGGGTGGTGACGCCGGCCTCCTTCAGGCCGAGGCCGTCGACGCGGCGATTCACGGTCTCCTTCGCCTGGGTGACGGCGCGGTCGCGGATGCGCGACTCCTCCTCCGGGCGGATCTTGAACGTGAAGGTGCTCGGGCCGCTCTTCAGCATGCTGAGCTCGGTGGCGAACTTCTTCGTGAAGCGCTCGTCCACCTTCGCCGTGTCCGCGGCGTCGACGAACTCGAGGCGGAGCGTGTTCGCCTCGACCAACGCGATCTTCACCTTCTCGCCGAGCTTCTTGTACTCGTCGCGGGTGACGCGGCCCTCGCCGGAGTGGATCTGGAAGGCGACGGCGAGCTCCTGGCGCATCTCGTCGGCGAAGCGGTCGCGCTTGTCGCGGATGGCCTCCTCGACCTCGACCGTGTACACGAGCCGCATGCCGCCTTGGAGGTCAAGGCCCTTGACCATCGCGAACTTGATGTGGTCCCGCACGTACGCGGGCGCCTTCAGCTTGCCGCCGCTCATGGTCTCGATGGTCGGCAGGAGGACCACCGTCGCGCCCAGGAACACCGTGAAGACGAAGCCCGCCTTGAGCCGCCACCCGCTGTCCATGATCGGGAGCATGGTGAAGAGCGCCCACGCCGCGATGAGCGCGGCCGTCACGACGCCCCAGAACGCGTCCTCGCGGTAGAAGAAATAGCCCGCCGCGGCGCAGCCGAGGACGAGGAGAAGGGCGTTTCTGTTCTGGGTCATCGTCGGGCGTTCCTCAAGCGAACGTGGCAGCGTGCGGGGGGAGATCGAGGCGCGGGAGCGCGGGAGCGAGGCGCTCGGGACGGCTCACGCGCGCGTCCCGGCGGTCCATCGGAGGCGGCGCCTCGCGGTCACTTCTTGTCGGCGGAGGCCTTGGCTTCCTTCAGGTCCTTCAGCTCGGCCTCGGTCTTGGAGGCCGGCGCCTCGAGCGGGCCGAGGCTGCTCGTGAGCACGCGCACCGTGGTGCCAGGGGCGATCTTCAGCTTCGAGATGCGCTCGTCGGTCTCGACGAGCTCGCCGATGAGGCCGGCCTGCGTGACGACTTGATCGCCCTTCTTCAGCTTGGCGCGGGCCTCCTGCTCCTTCTTCTGGCGCCTCGACATGAGGAAGAAGAAGGGGATCATGATGAGGAACGGCAGGAACATCATGATGGGGCTGCCCTGCCCCCCCGCGCCGCCGGGGCCTCCCGCGCCCGCGCCAGAGGCGGCGGGATCTTGCGCGACGCCGGGCGTGCCGGCCTTCGGTGCAACCTGCTGGAGCGACAACCCGGAGAGTGAGAGCGAGCCCATGTTCCTGGAATCCTTGGCAAATCTGTGACGAGCCGCGGCCACGGGGAGCCCCCGAGGCGCGCGAAAGCCCGAGTGAAGTCCCCGGGAGGGGCGGAATTACCCCCAAGCGCGGGGCGCGTCAACTCGGGAACGGGCCCGAGGGCGGGGGGGCGGCCGCGCGCGCCGCCGCCGTCAGTTCCGGGTGACCCGGACGGGCGCGCCCGTGGCCGGATCGGCGTACGTCAACGCGGTGCACGTGGCGTTCGGCTGGACCCTGGGGCGCGGCCCGAGGTCGGCGAACGCGGTGAACACGCAGCCCGGAGCCGCCCGGGTCGCCACGCGCGCGAGCCGCGCGGTCTCGTCGTAATAGAAGAGCACGCGGAGGTCCGCCGACACCCCCGTGGGCACGAGGGTTCGGCCGTCGCGTGCCTGCAAGTCGACGCCGTCGACGAGGTGCCCGCGCTGGTAGAAGCCGCCCGAGAGCGCCATGAGCGCGATCGTCGGGGTGCCCGCGTTCGGCGCGACGCGCCCAAACCAGAGCGTGCCCGCCGGGCCGAGCACCGGCGCGCGGAGGCGGTCGCCCTCGAGGTCGAAGCGAAACTCCTCGGTCGTCGGGGCGCCGAACGCCCCGCCCAACGCCGGGCGCACCTGCAGGCGCGGCAGCCCGCCGACAGTGCCGACCACGCGCAGGCCGTCGGGCGAGAGGCCGACGCCATCGGCGTCGTATGGGAAGCCGAGGGGTGTGGAGGCGGCGAACGGCTCGGCCGCGCTCGCCCGGTCCCACACGCGCGGCTCCGCGCCGCCGCCGTCCGCGACGGCGAACGTGAGCAGGTGCAGCTCGTCGTGCGAGAGGGCGCCGAACGCCTCCCCCACGCCGACGCCTGGCGGGAGCAGCGGCTGCGGGTCACCCCACGACGCGCCAGGCGGGCACACCGGCGGGCCGGGGTCGGCGCACGGCTCGACGAAGGAGTCGGCCTCGAGGGTGGCGTCACCGGCCTCGGCGACCGGGGCGTCGGGCGGGGCGGCGTCGAGCGGCACGAGCGGGCTGGCGTCGGGCGGCGGCTTGGTGAGCAGGGGCCCGGAGCACGCCGCGGCCAGCGCCGGGGGGGCGAGCAGGCCGGCGCAGGCCATGGAGAGGCGGGAGAGCCAGCGCGACGGGGGGTCGGCGCGACGGCCCGCGCGGTCAGGCTCCACTCTACTCCGAGGGCTCGCAGTCGTAGGTCTGGCTCCACGTGGCCATCGAAGGCGCCGACTGGCCGTCCGACGAGGGCACGAAGTTCGCGGTGATACGGAGGTAGGAGCGCGACGACTTGCGCGGGATGACCGTGGCGCCCACGTCCGCGTCGATCATCACGCCCGGCGGCGTCGGGTTGGGCGCGAGGGCGGTCGCCGTACGAACGGGGTACGACGTCGCGGTCGCCAGCTCGGCGACGGTCGGCGCGGTCCGCGCCGTGAAGTCGATGCGCGAGTCGCCCGGGATGGTGGCGCTGTGGTTGTAGAGTCGCCAGCGGGGCGCGGTGCCGGGCGCGCACTCGCCGTAGAAGTCGCGGGTGAACGCGGTGGCCGTGAAGACGGGCGCGGGCGCGGGCGGCGACGCGCCGACGCAGGCCGCGAGGTCGAACAGCATGTACTCGAGGGCCTTCTCGCCGCTGTCGAGCGCGGCCCCGGTGCAGTTGGCGGGGAACGTGGCGCCGCTCGTGCGGCGGTACGACACCGCCGCCACGTGGGACCCGAAGTACACGACGCGCCCCGCCTTGACGGGGTTCGAGATCGGCGTGTCGAACGTGATGTGGTGGTAGTACGGGTCGGGCAAGAGGGCCTTGTAGTTGCGAAGCCAGCCCGTGCCGAGCGCCCCCGGCGAGAGCGCGCGCTTTCGCTGCTCGACGAAGTTGACGCGACCGCCGCCGTTCAGCCCGAGGACGGGCGGGGAGGCCATCCAGTCGCGGAACTGCTGGGCGCGCGGCGGCGCGAGCATGATCTCGCCCTCGGCCGTGCCGCTGATGTTGCCGGAGTCGCCCACCATGTTGGCGATCCAGTTGACGGCGCCAGGGTAGATGTCCTGCATCGCGCCGCCGGCGTCGGGGACGTGATCGAGCCACATGTCGGAGAGGTGCGTCGTGAACAAGCGGCCGCCCTTGTTCACGAAGTTGCGGACGTTCAGGACCTCTTGGTCCGTGGGGTAGAAGGGCCGCACGGCCGCCGTGGCGTCGCCCTTGAGCGAGCCCACGCACGGCGTGACCAGGATGCTGTGGTCGTTGAGCGGCGCGGTCGGGACGACCGCGGGGTCTTGGCCCACGAGCGCGCGCCCCTCGACGGCGACGCCGGGGGCGAGCTGCGGAGCAGGGTTTTCGCCGTTGCGGTAGAAACCTGCATAGTACATGTGTACGCGGCCCGTGCCCGACGGGTGCGTGAACTCGGACGGGTCGATGCCCATCTTGAGCAGCAGGCACTCCGTGGTGTCGGAGTTGCCCGTGATGACCGCGAACTGCGGGATGTTCCCCTCGAGGTGGTTCTTCGGGAGGCGCGAGTCGGCGGCGGGCACGTTCACCGTGCCGCAGTTGGCGGTGACGGTGATCTCGCGGCGCCAGCGCCCCGCCTGAATCACGATGGGCACGGGCGTGCCGTTCGGGTAGCCCGAGGGGAGCTGCAGGTCGAACGAGCCGTCGATGCCCGTGGTGACCCGCACGTCGGGGAGCCCGCCGCCGACGCCGCCGGTGAGGATCGTGGCGCACGTGTCGGCCGCGGGCCCCTGCGGCAGCGCGGCGAGCGGCCCCTCGCGGAGGAAGACGAACACGTTGGGCAGCGGCAGCGCGCCGGCCGGATCGCGCACGACGCCCCGCACGCGGGTGGAGCACCCCGCGGAGCCGGAGAGCGTGATGCCGGCATCGCCCGTGGCGAAGCCCGGCGGCGTCACGCCCGGCGCGGTGTCCTGATAGGACGTGCAGTACGGATCGCACGACGCCGCGCACGCGCCGGGGCTGCCGAGACCGAGGGGCGCGAGGTTGCCGAAGCGGTGGGTCGCGGTCGCCGTGCCGGGGCTCGTGTCGCACGCGCCCCAGTGGCCCCCGACGCAGCGCCGCGTCCCGGTCATGCACACGATGTTCCCGACGCCGTTCGTGACCTTCTCGCCGCAGTCGACGGTCTGGCCCTCGGTCGCGCACGCGCACCCCGACGTCGGCGTGCGGCACTGGCCTGGAATGACGGGCGTGCCGACCGCGTTGGGGAGGGGCTCGGCGCTGCTGCAGGCGGCGAGCATCGCCGCCACGAGGAACCCGGAGCCCAGGGCGGCCAGAGGCGTGCGTCGAGAGGTCACGCGAGCATTCTGACATGACCGCGCGCGCTCGGCACGGTTTGCGTCAGCGGGCCCTCTTCGGCGCGGGGGGCGGCTTGGCGGGCGCCGGCCGCTCCGCGTCCCGAGCGCACCGCAGGCCCACGTTTGGCCCCGCCTCGAGCACCGAGGCCCAGTCGCGCGCCGCCGCCCGGCTCTGCCCAGGCGTGGACAGCCACCCACCCCCGCGGAGCGTGTGGCTGGCGCCGGCCAGCGGGGCGAGCGAGCCGAGGCGCTCGGTGTACCAGTCGGCGGTCCACTCTTGGACGTTCCCGGAGAGGTCCAACACGCCGTATTTGCTTGCGTTTGCCGGCACCGAGCCGACGCGCCAGGGGCGCGGGTGGCATGTGCGCCCCGAGCTCTCACGGACGAGGGTGTTGGCGAGCTTGCAGTCCGGGAACCGCGACCCCCACGGGTAGCCAGCGCCCTCCGGTCCCCGGGCCGCGAACTCCCACTCGGCCTCGGCCGGGAGGCGCTTGTGGACGCTCTTGCAGAAGGCGTCCGCGTCGGACCAGCGCACGCACGACACGGGGAGCTCCGGATCGCCGAGGTCGTAGGTGCACGTCGCGCTCCTTCGCTGCGGGCGCTCGCAGCGCTTGGCGTCGACGCACGCGCGGTAGGCCCCCACCGTGACCTCGGTGCGATCGAGCCAGAACGCGCCCACCGTGACGACACGCTGCGGGCGCTCGTTGGGCGCCTTCGGGTTGTTCGTGCCCATCGGGAAGCGCCCCCCAGGGATGAGCAGCATGCCGTCTCGCTCGGGCACGCGCACGCGGCGCATGGGCGGCGGCTTCGCCTTCGCAGCAGGCTCCGGCGCCTCGCCCTCGGGGTCGTCGCCGGCGACCGCGGGCGGCGCGGCGTGCGCGG
>CAZHGG010000196.1:0-8742 GCA_964531755.1 uncultured Polyangiaceae bacterium | reverse complement strand
TCGTCCGCGCGAGCCACGCCGAGCGCGTGGTCGTCGTCGCCGTCGACGACGTGGGGCCGGCCTCCGCTTCGCTGATGAGCGGCCCGAGCGGCGCGGTCGCCCTCGTGGTCACCTCGGAGCCCGCCTGGGCCGAGGTGCTCTCGGCCGAGGTGTGGGCCGGTGCGCCCGGGGAGGCCACCCGCGCGCCCCTCTCCCCCGCGCACGTCGCCCTGCTGCCGCTCACCGCCGCGGCGCCGCCGGAACACCTGGAAATCGGGCCCTCCTGGGGAGTTTTTGGTAAGGTCCGCCTCCGCGCCGCCGGACGCGGCCTCCGTCAGGAATGAGACGGGCACCCCCGAGGTTACTCATCGCCATGCGCTCTCACGCCACTCGCCCCGCTCGCCTCGCCGCTCGCCACGTCGCGCTCGCCGCGATCGCCCTCGCCGCCGTCGGCTCGCTGGGTTGCACCAAGACGATGATCCCGAACACCGACGTCGAGGACACGTCCGACAACCGCAAGGTCGTGAGCTTCTGCGAGGAGTACCGCCACGGCGTGGAGGAGAAGAACGTCGGCCTGCTGCTGAAGCTCGCGAGCCAGCGCTACTTCGAGGACGGCGGCAACGCCAACGCCGAGGACGACATCGATTTCGCCGGGCTGAAGGACTACCTCACCACGACCTTCATGAAGACCCAGGCCATCCGGTACGAGGTCCGCTACCGCAAGATCTCGACGTCGGAGAACAACCGCGTGCTCGTCGACTTCACGTACGCGGCGAGCTTCCGGCTGCCGGGCGTCAAGCAGGAGGAGTGGCGCCACACCGTCGCGGAGAACCGCCTCGAGCTCGTCAAAGAGGGCGAGTCGTACAAGATCTTGTCGGGCATGTAGCCCGGTGAGCGCCAAGCCGTTCGTGCTCGCTCACGTCTCCGACCTGCACGTGTCCACGTTCGGCGACACCTTCCACGACCGGCTGCGCGTGGTCCCGCGCAGCAAGCAGCCCGCCGATCTCGCCCCCTCGCGCTGGGAGCCCATCTGGGGCTCCGCCGGGTGGCAGGTGGTCCAGCGTCGTGGCAAAAAGTCGGGCGATATCAAGCTGATCGATCCCGAGGGGTACGCGCACCCCGTGCCCTCGCGGCGGGGCTCCGAGGCGCGCGAGCCCCTCGACCGGGCGGCGGCGCTGGCCGCGCGGCTCGAGGCTCGCTCCGCGCGGTCCCTGGCCGCTTCGC
Source organism: uncultured Polyangiaceae bacterium (assembly GCA_964531755.1). Taxonomy (GTDB): domain Bacteria; phylum Myxococcota_A; class Polyangia; order Polyangiales; family Polyangiaceae; genus JAAFHV01. The sequence goes on along the minus strand of CAZHGG010000196.1, from coordinate 7,539 downwards.
CCCCCGACGCGGCCACGCTCGCGCGGCCTCGCCGAGGAGACCCCGAAGAACACGAACTTGCGGATCCTGCAGGCCGCCGCGGCCATCGGCCCCGACGTCGACGCGGTGGTCATCACGGGCGATCTCACCGACAACGGCGCCGGCTACGAGCTCGTCACGGCGGCGTTCGCCCGCTTCCACGCGCGCGGGATGCTCTTCGCCGTGCCCGGAAACCATGACCTCTACATGTTTCCGCTCCAGGGCAGCGTGCGCCCCAAGCCGTCGCCAGGGTCGAAGCGCGCGGCCTGGCGGGCGTTCGCCGAGACGCTCGGCACGCCGCTCGACGACTCCGGCGCGTGGGTGCGGTACCTCCCGGAGGCGTCCACCGTCCTCGTCGGCTTCGACTCGTGCGCGCGCCCCCAACGCCGCTTCTTCCGGCACAACGGCGCGATCGGGCCTGCGCAGTCGGCGTTCCTCCGGTCGCTCGCGTCCACGCCGGAGTTTCGCGCGGCGCGCCACCGCGTCGTGCTCCTTCACCACCACGTCGTGTCCCTCCCGCACGGCATCGGTCGCGCGGCCCCGACCGAGATCGGCATGCGCCTCGACGACGCGACCGAGGCCGCCGCGCTCTTCGACGAGGTGGGGGTGACGTGCGTGCTCCACGGCCACCGCCACGTGAGCGAGGAGCGCCGCCCGGCCGGCGCGCGCTTCCGCATCTTCGCGTGCCCGTCGCTCACCCTGGGCTGTCGGAGCGGTGACAAGCCCTCCTACTGGCGCGTCGAGCTCGGCGAGCGCGCGCACGGCGAGCGGGTCTACACGGGCACGCAGGCCGTCGCCGGGGAGTCGGTGCTCGACCTGAACCCCGACGCGAACGCGACTGACGCGCCGGACGCGACCGACTGACCCGACGCGCGGCGCTACTTCCCGGAGTCGGGCTGGGCGATGGGCGGCGGGGGCGACGTGGTCGAGGTCGGCTCGGGCGCGGGGCCCTCCGCGCTCGGGATGATGAACGCGCACCCGGCCGCGCGCTGCGGCTCGCGCACGACGTCGCACACGCCCGTGGTCACCGCGTCGACGCAGGCCTTTCGCTGCGGCGGCGTCGGCTCCACGCCCGACTGGATGCCGTGCAGGCACGCGTCGAGGTAGAAGCGCTCGCAGGCGACGACCGGATCGCCCGCGGGGCGCGGGTAGTCGAGCGGGAGGCCGCACTCGGCGGCCCGCTTGCACCGCGCCGCCTCGATCTCGCGGCACGCGTCGACCCCCACCGCGTCGGTGCCGCACGCGGTCGACCCGAACACGCCTACGACCCCCGCGACGACCGAGAGCGTGGCGAGGAGCGAAGCGCGGGGCAGAGCCGGGACGGACGCCATGCGGTAGGCCTACTACGCCTGCGGCCACGAACCCAAGAATGATGCGCTCGGCGTCGTGGACGGGCCGAGCGTCGCGCGGTACGAGGGCGCATGCTCTCCGCGCTCGTGCTCGCCGCTGGCCTCGGGACGAGGCTCCGCCCCCTCACCGAGTCGACGCCGAAGGCCGGCGTGCCCATCGGCGATCGCCCGGCGCTGCTCCACGTCGTCGCGGGGCTCCGCGGGTGCTCGCCGGTCGTGGTCAACGCGTTCCATCACGCGGACGCCGTGCTCGCCCTCGCCGCGCGCGCGGGGGCCGTGGGCGTGCGTGAGGCGTCGCTCCTCGGGACGGCGGGCGGCCTGCGCAACGCCGAGGGCGCCCTCGGCCCCGGCCCGGTCCTCGTGTGGAACGCGGACATCCAGTCGCGCCTCGCGGCGTCGTCGGTGATCGAGGCGCATGCCGCCAAGCCATGGGCGCTCGCTACGCTCGCCGTCGCGTTGCGGCCCGAGGGCGCGATCGGGCAGGGGACGGTCGGCGTCGATCGCGCGGGCGGGGTCGCGCGGCTGCGCGGTGAGGTCTTCGGGGAGGAGGCGCGCGGGGCCGACTTCCTCGGGGTGCACGTCGTGGGCGCCCCGCTTCGCGAAGGACTTCCTGAAGTGGGGTGCCTCGTGGGGGACGTGTACCTGCCGGCGCTCCGCGCGGGCGGTGCGCTCGCCACCTACGCCACCGACGCACCCTTCGTCGACGTGGGCACGCTGGCGAGCTACCTCGCGGCGAACCTCGCGTGGCTCGACGCGCTCGGCCTCGAGCGCTTCTGCGCGCCGACGGCGCGCGTGCGCGCCGAGGTGCGGCGCAGCGTGGTGGGCGAGGGCGCCCAGGTCGACGCGCCCCTCGACGAGTGCGTGGTGTGGCCCGGCGCGCACGTCGTCGAGGCCCAGCGCCGCGCGGTGATCACGACGACCCGGGTCATCCCGGTCGGCTAGCGGCGGAAGGTCGCGCCTTACTCGCGGTGCCGTGGCCCAGGTCTCTTGCCGGTCCGGTGCCGTGGCCGCGCGGTCGGCGGGGGGGCTGAGGGCGGGGGACGCCGCGAAGCGCGGTTCACCTGCGGGGCGCGCTCGTCGCCGCGCGCTGCGCCGACCGGCGCGGCGGTGTGGGCGGGGCTCGAGTCGAGCCCGGCGCCCTTCAGCACGAGCTTCACCTCGCGCACCAGCCGCTCCGCCAGCCCCGCGTGCCGATGGCGCGGCAGCTCGAGCACCTCCGCGCCGAGGGTGAACACGATCGCGACGATGGCCTCGGCCGCGAGGAGCACGTCGTCCGTCGGCTGTCCCAGCTCCTTCGCCTGCGCCTCCAGGTCCTCGCTGAGCTCGGCGACGAACCGGTCGATCTCGGCGTGGAGCGCGCTGCGGAACGCCGTCGAGCCGCCCAGGCGACCGCCGAGGAGCAGCCGGAAGAGGTGGGGCTTGCGGTGCACGTAGTCCATGAAGGCCGCGATGGACGCCTTCGTGCGCCCCTCGGCCGCGTTGAAGCGGCTGCGCGCCTCGCGCACGAGCTGGCGCAGCGTCATCGACACCTCGTCGACGAGCACGAGCCCGAGCTCGTCCATGTCGCGGAAGTGCCTGTAGAAGCCGGTCGCCGTGATGCCGGACGCCTTCGCGATCTCGCGCAGGCTCAGCGCCGCGAAGCCGCGCTCCGCGCTGAGCTCCAGCGCGGCGTCGATCAGCTTGCGCCGCGTGCGCTCCTTCTGCTCGACCCGGCTCACGGCGCCCCTCCGGCGCGGGCCTTGCGCGCGTCGGTGCACAGGTGTACACCGAGCCAAGCGTCGGTGCACATATGTACACCGAGTGGATCTCGCCATCGGAAGGTGCTCATCGTGCTCTACCTCGCCCTCTGCCTCGCCGTCTTCGTGGCCGCCTACCTGCTCAATATCTTCTACATCACGGTGCTCTACCACCGCGGACTCACGCACGGCGCTGTCAAGCTACGCCCGTTCACTCGGTGGCTGGCCGTCCACACCGGCAGCTGGGTGACCGGCCTCGACCCCAAGGGCTGGAGCTGCATGCACAGGCTCCACCACCTCCACTCCGACACCCCCGAAGACCCGCACAGCCCGAGCCACCACGGGCTGCTCGAGCTCATGCTCGTGCAGCTCCGCTCCTACAACCGCGTCCTCGTGCGGCTCATCAAGGGCGCGGAGGTCGAGACGGCCCTCGTGAAGGACCTGGACTTCCCCGTGAGCTGGCTGAACCGCCGCGGCCTCTGGAGCCTCCCGTACGCGCTGCACCTCTCGATCACCGTCGCGATAGGGGCCCTCGGGCACGCCTGGCTGCTCGGCGCGGCCTACTACTTCGGCATGCTCTCGCACCCGATCCAGGGGTGGATGGTGAACGCGCTCGCGCACAGGTTCGGCTACCGCAACTTCGACACCTCGGACGACTCGCGGAACAACCGGCTCGTGGCGCTCCTCGTGTTCGGCGAGGGCTACCAGAACAACCACCACCACGCGCCGCGCAGCGCGAATTTCGCCGCGAAGGCGGGCGAGCTCGATCTCGGGTACCTGCTGTGCCGCGCCGCCGAGAAGGTGGGCCTCGTGGAGATCGTCCCCCCGCCGGCGCTGCCGGTCGAGCCGACGCCCGTGGGTGAGCCGGTCGGCGAGCCGGGCGTCTAGGCGAGGGGCCGCGCGGGCCGCGCGCCGCCAGCGGTGCTACGGTGCTCGCCGATGGCACTCCAGGTCTTGCGTGAGCTCGAGCGCGCCGTCGGCGGGGCGCAGTACCGGGCGATCTCCCGGGCGGCCCGCGCCTACGCCCGCGTGCGCCTCGAGGTGGCGGTCTTCGATGGGGTGCGCGTGCCCTACTACCGGAGGGCCTCGCGCGACGGGCGGGCGCCCGTGGTGCTCGTGCACGGCTTCGGTGGCGACAAGGAGGGCTGGCTGCTGCTCGCGGGATCGCTGGGTCGCGCTCGCGGGCTCGTCATCCCGGATCTGCCCGGCCACGGCGCCGCCGACCCCATCCCACGCGAGCGCGCGTCGGCGCGGGCGCAGGCCGCGGCCGTGGCGGCGGTCGTGGCGCACGCGGGCGCGGAGCGCGCCCACCTCGTCGGCAACTCGATGGGCGGCGGGATCGCGCTCCGCTTCGCCCAGGACTACCCCGCCCGGGCGGCGTCGATCACCCTCATCGGCTCGGTCGGTCCCGTCGTCGAGCGGAGCGAGGTCGGCGAGGCGATCGACCGCGGCGAGAACCCGCTCATCACGCGCGATCCCGACGATCTCGAGCGGCTCCTCCGCCTCGTCGCCGAGCGGGTGCCGCCAAGCACCCGCGCGATGCGACGCTACCTCGGGACCGAGCGGTGGAAGCGGAGCGCCGCGCTCGCGGAGCTGTTCCGCGGCTGGGTCGAGCCCGCCGCGGGCGAAGGGGTGCCGACCGCGCTCGGGGCTCTCGACGCGCCAGCGCTCGTCATCCACGGCGACAAGGACCGCGTGATCCACCCCTCGACCGGCCGCGCGCTGGCCGAGGGACTTCGGCGCGCGAGGTACGCGCCGATGGCCTCGTTGGGGCACGTCCCGCAGCTCGAGGACCCTCGCGGCGTCGCCCGCGAGCTCGAGGCGTTCCTCTCGTCGCTGCCCTGACGGGTGAGGCCCGGGCCCGCCGCCGTGCTCGCTAGGGCTTCGCCGCCGAGAGCTTCTCGAGCGTGGCAGACAGCTCCTCGCTGCGCTTGGTCTCGTCCTTCGCCGCGCTCTCCTCGGCCGCCTTCAGCTTCGTGAGGTGGTCCTCCGCCGCGACGACGCGCACGACGAACGGGTGGCCCTTGTCCTTCTCGGCCGTCAGGGTCTTCAGGTCCTCCCGGAGCCGCGTGAGCTCGGCCTGCGCGCGCGTCACGTCCTCGTGGGCCTTCGTCTTCGCGGCGCGCGCGAGCTCGACCGGCTTGGCCTTCGCGGCGGCGTCGGCCAGCACCTGCCGCTCGAACGGCGAGAGGCCCGCCTCCCGCGACAGCTCCTCCAGCTTCGTCGCGCTGAGGCTCCGCACCGCGGTGCGGGAGACGAGGCCCTCCACGGTCGTGACGGTCCGCGACACAGACTTCTTGGGCGCGAGGTCGAAGACCCCGATCGGCAGGCTCTTCTCGGTGTCGTAGTCGATGCGGTCCGCGCCCTCGACCCGCCCGTTGTTCGCGACGTGGAAGCCGACCGCCACCTGCCGTGGCCGGCCGGAGTCGTTCTTGAGCACGTAGTCGCCACGCACCGTGCGCAGATAGTGCTGTTCGAGCGTGCCCGGTCGCGCCGCGAACACCACGCGCTGGGTGGTGTCGGTGGTCTTCAGGTTCTTGCGCGTCACCTCGACGTCGAGGTCGTCCGCGAAGGTGATGAACCTCCGCTCGCCCGGCCGCAGCCGCCCCACGGCAGACTCCCCGGCGAAGCCGCCGTCGGCGAAGAACGCGATGACGCCGGGCGGGAGGGTCTGTTTGGTCTGGTTCACGAACCTCACGCCGGCGCGCGGGGACGCGCCGCGGTCGTCCACGTACGTGATGGCCGCCGCGTCGAGGGGCGCGCCGACGAACGGCACGAGCGCCGAGCTGCGCGCGGCCAGGTCGAGCCCTTGCTTCAGCACGTAGCGGAAGAGCGCGCCCCCTTCGATCGCGTCGGCCTGGGCGGTCTTCGCGAGGTTGCCCACGTCGAGCAGCGAGCTCGCGCCGGAGCCCGACCCGTACCCCGAGCCCGAGCCGTGGCCGACGGTGCCGATGCTGCCGAGGCCGACCCCCTCGCCGCGCCCGCCGCCGCCCTCGCCCACCCCGCTGAGCCCAAGCCCGCTCGCGCCGAACGACTCGTCGAGGTGGTCTCCCCACATGCGGTCGGCCGAGTTGTCGAGCAGCTGCGGCACCGTGGAGGCGGGGTTGTCCGGCGTGCGGAGCTCGCGTCTCGCGTAGCGCGGCGCCGCCATCGGGAAGAGGAACGAGTCGGGCTGACCGTTGACGAGCTCGACGTGGACGCCGCGCCAGCGCTCGTCGGTGTCGTTGTGGATGAGCGCCCACCCCTGCAAGAAGGCCTTGTTGTCCGCGCCAAGCACGAGGCGGTAGGTGGTGCGCCAGATGGGCGCCTCGGCCAGGTACCCGAGCGTGACCGGGCCGTCGCTCGAGGCGAGCACCTCGAGCAGCCGCGGGTTGCGCGCGCCCTGCGTGGACACCGCGTCGAGCGCCGTGCCGAGGCGGGCGAAGAACGCTGGATCGGTCGGCCGGACGCCCACGATCACGTCGTCGGGGAAGCGCTGCAGCTCGCCCGTGTCCGTCAAGACCAGGGCCACGAGCCCTGCCTCGTCCGGCGTCCTCGCCTCCTCGCTCTTCTCCTTGCCCGCGCCCTCCTTCTCGCGTGGCTCGCGGGGCGCGCGGGGCGCGCGGGGCGCGTCGACCACGTCGACCAGGCGGCCCGAGGTGGGCGCGCCCTGCCGCGTGGTGACGATCACGTGCGCGCCGCGCATCGTCCCGAGGAGCGCGCGGAAGGTGAGGGGGCTCCCGTCGGCCGCGGGCAGCCCGGCGAGCGAGCGGGCCATGCCTGGCGTGACGCTGCTCGGGAAGGCGAGCCCGGTCACCTCGGCCTTCCCGCCCTTGGAGAGCACGACGAGGGTCTTCAGCGCGTCGTCGAGGTGCCCCGGCGGCACGGGCAGAGACGTGCGCCCGCCGGCGACGCCCTCGCGCTCGAAGTAGCCCACACCCACCTCGTAGAGCCGCACGCTCTTCAGCGGGAGGATGGGCACGTCGGCGCCGGGGCTGCGCGCCTCGGTGGCGGGCGCGCACGCCGCGAGCGAGCCGAGCGCCACGCAGGACGCGAAGCAGGAGGTGAGGCGGGTGGCGAGCCGGGTGGTGAGCCGGGTGGCGAGTCGACGTTGGTGCATGGGGGCCTTTCGGGGCATCGTAGACGTCACGTGGGCGCGGAAGTTCCCGCCCGCTCGCGGAACGGCGTCTTGGTCGTCAGGGGCGGAAGCTCTCGACCTCCCGCGCGCCCCCGAAGAGGGCGGCGCTGGCGGTGGGCAGCAGCACCAGGGAGGCGCCTGCGCGGGGCACCCTGAGCGGGATCTCCCTCGCGCTCGCGCCGGTCACGGCGAGCACGTGAGTGGCGCCCTGGGCGTCGGTCCCCGCGAGCAGCGCGGTCACGCCGCCGGCCTCGGGGCCCGGCACGGAGAGCGCCGTCGCGCCCGCGAGCGTGAGCCCAGCGGCCCCCTCGACGGCGAG
>CAZHGG010000195.1:0-8767 GCA_964531755.1 uncultured Polyangiaceae bacterium | reverse complement strand
CCTGAGGGGTGACGCTCAGCGCCGTCGCCGCGCGAGGCCGAGCCCCGCGAGGGCGACCCCGAGCGCGACCATCGCGCCGGTGGTCCCGCTCGGCGTCGCCGGCCCGCGCGTCGTGGCGCAGCCGCCGGAGAGCCGGCTCGGGTACCCGGCGTTCCACGCGTCGGTCGCGATGGGCAGCGTGTGATAGGGCACGATGGGGGCGCCGTCGAACGTGGCGCCGAACGTCGCGCTCTTCAGGCCGAGGCCGCTCGCGCCCAGCTTGAACACGAAGGTGTAGAGCCCCGGGGCCCGCCTCGTGACCGCGCCCACGGCTTGCGGGGCGCCCTCGATGGTGACCACGCCGGCGAGCCGCTGGAGGTCGAACAGGTCGGCGCGAGACGCGCCGTCGGCGGCGCGCAGCTCGAGGATCGCGGTGATGTCGCGCGAGCCGTCCGCGGGGACGTAGTCGGAGCTCAGCGCCATCCAGCTCGCGCCGGCGCTCGGCAGGAACGCCCGCGGATCGCGGCTGCGCTCGAGCGCGTCGAGCGAGCCGAGGGCGTCGACCTCGCCGGGGCCGTTCTGGTCTTGAAACGGCGCCGGGCCTCGGAACGGGTGCGCGCCGGCCTGCAGCAGGGCCGCGACCTTGTCCTGCGTGAGCGTGGGGTCGCGCTGGAGGAGCAACGCCGCCACGCCCGCCACGATCGGCGAGGCCATCGACGTGCCCGCGCTGATGCCGTGGTTGGGATCGACGAGCAGGCAGCTCGGGTCCGGGCCGCCGCGCGGAGGGCACGAGGAGGTCGTGAAGATGCTGCGCAGCGAGCCCACGGGCGCTTGCCGCGAGGCGGTCGACGCCACCACGCCGCCCGGCGCCGCGATCTCCGGCTTGGGCACGCCGTCCGAGTTCGGGCCCGCGCTCGAGAACCAGCACACCTCGCCGTCGAGCAGGGCGCGAGGCTCCTCCGCGGTGGGGAGGAGGCCCAGCGGATCGGTGCGCGGCACCGTGAGACCGACGTCCGAGCCGGTCGCGCTCCTCCAGCGCACGCGGTTGACCGTGCATCCTACACCGATGATCGCGGGGTGCGCCGCGGGCAGGTTGATCGTGCCCTCGCGCACTCCGTTCTCGAAGCGCGGCACGTCGTCGCCGCCGGCCGCGCCTCCGAGGGACTGCAGGTAGAGCTCGGCGTCGGCGGCCGTGTCGGCGGAGTTCTTGAGGACGATGTAGTACGGGCCCGCGGGCCAGGCGCCGCTCCACACGACCACCGCGCCCCGATGGCCCGCCGGCACGGGCGAGTCCGCCGGCGCGGAGCCGTTCACGATGCCCGCGCGGAACGTCCCCTCGCGTCGCCCCTGATCGCTGCCCTCGGCCACAGGCGCAAGCCACGTGCCGGTGGGGAGGTCGAGCCCGACCGCGACGCTGCCGCGCCCCCGGAGCGAAGCCCAGACCTGCACCGAGCCACCGCTGATCGTCGGCGAGTGCACGGGGACGCGGACCACGCCGCCCGCCGGCACGTGCACGCTCTGGTGGATGGGCAGCTCCGCGACCGAGCCGCTGTTGCCCGCGGCCGCGACGATGACGCGGCCGGGCTGGCTCGGCCCCACGAGCGAGGCGAGGGCGCGCTCCCAGAGCATGGACCCGTCGTGAGGTCCGAAGTCGCTGCCGAGCGACAGGTTCACGGCCACGGGGCGCTTCATCCGCGCGCCGACGGCGAACATGAAGCCGACCGCGCGCACGAGATCGTCGTTGTCGATCGCGTCGGTGCCGGGGCGGGTGATGCGCGCCGAGAGGATGCCGGCCTTGGGCGCGACGCCCGCGAGCTGGGTCGCGCCGCCGCCACCTGCGGCGATGCCGGTCACGTGAGAGCCGTGCCCGATGTCGTCGGTCGGCAGCTCGGCCGCCGCGCGCCGCGCGAGGATGTCGTCGAGGTCGGCCTTCGAGTAGACGGCGCCGGCGACGAGCACGCCCGCGTCGTCGCGCACGCCGAACTCCGCCTCGAGGTCGGCGTGCACGCCGCGCGGCTTGCGCGAGAGGTCGAGCATCCACTCGACGCGCGTGGTGCCGTCCGCCGCGAGGAAATCGGGGTGGGTGATGTCGGCGCCCGTGTCGGCGACGCCGATGAGCGTGCCCGCGCCGTCCGCTCCGCGCAGGTTCGCGGCTCGCGAGCGCGTGTAGAGGCCGACCCGGTCGTTGAGCAGGTGCAGCGTTGGGGCCACCTCGACGCGCACGCGCGGGTGCGCCGCCGCGAACGCGAGGATCGCGCGGCGCCCCGTCACCCACGCGAGCCCCGGCGCGGCCTCGCGGAGCCCGAGGCTCGCGGCCGACGCGCCCTGCGGCAGCTCGACGAGGCCCGAGACCACACCCGACCCAGGGGCGAGGGTCGCCTCCGCGTCGTCGCCGAGCACTCGGAGAAGGGCCGGCCCGTTCGGCGTTTCCGCGCGCGCCAGCCCGGCGGTGAGGAGCGCGAGCGTGAGCGAGAGGAGACCGGCGCCGAGGCGAGGGCGCCGCCGGGGTCGAGGCATCTGCGCATCCTAGCAGCCCCCGCGCGCGGCCCTCGCGGTTCCTTCGGCCGAGCCGGTCGGGGGCGCATGCGCGTGTAGACTGCAAGTAAAAAGGCCGCGCGTGGCGGCTCCACGCTACCTCGCGAGCTTCGTCGGGTCTTCGATGGCCTCTGCCGTGCACCCCTCGGGCGCGGTCACCGGCGAGCAGCGCGACGGGGTCCCGCCTGGGATGGCCACCGAGTACGACAGGCCCGCCACGGGCGCGGGGAAGTCGGTGCTGACGAGCTGCGCGCCGGTCGCGAGCGCCGCCTCGCGCCCCGCGCCGTCGTTGGCGCGCGCGGTGGCTGGGCTCGAGTCGGCGCGGGTGCGCACGATGTAGCCGGCGGCGAGCGCCTTCTTGATGTTCGCGGCGTCCGAGACGGGGTCGTTCAGGATCATCACGGCGGCGAACGGGTCGTCGAAGCCCGCCTCGGCGAACACGAGGCGCCCGTCGAGGTTCTTGCGGCCGCGGGTGTAGCTGTCGCGGAAGCCGCCGGTGTCGTTCAGGTAGAAGAGCACGCGCCCGCGCGCCTCGCCGAGCGTGGGCCAGCCGCGCGCGGCGATGCCCGCGGCGAGCGTGGGCGAGGCGCCGCGCACGTCGTCAGGGGTGACGAGCCATGGGCGCTCGAACACCGAGAGGATCTCGGCCTCGAGCGCCGCGATCCGCGCGTCGTCGACGGCGCTGGAGGCGAACTTCGGCTCGAGGTGGACGAAGAGCGGGTGGTGGCCCGGGTGCGCTTGGGACCAGCCGCGCAGCGCGAGCAGGCAGTCGGTGAACACGCGGCACGTGGTGCGATCGTCGAGCAGGCCGATGTGGAACACCTCGTAGCGCTGGCACTCGTCGTCCCAGTGGAGATCGAGCTCGACGCCGCGCACGCCCTGCTTGTCGAGCTGCTCGGCGAGCGGCGCGTGGGAGTAGGCCCAGTCGACCAGGTCCGAGGTGGGCTGGAGGTGGTAGCTGTTGTGCGTCGCCTTCGCCTGCAGGTGGTTCATGCGGAGCGCCCCGTCGCGCGGGTAGCTCGCGGTCGACTTCACGAACGGCGTGGGCTTCGGCTTCTCCCCGCAGGCCGCGGCCGCGTCGCTCGCGACGTCCGCGTCCGGCCCCCCGTCGGCCCCCGCGGGGGTCGACGTCGAGCACGCGGCGAGCGCGGCGAGCGCGCCGGCGAGCGCGAGCGCGGCGAGCGCGGGAGAGAGGGGCGAGGGGCGGCGGAGCGCGCCGCGGGGCGGGGTCGTGGGCACGCCCCAGTATGCGTTCGTGCGGAGGCGAACGCGAGGGGAGGCGAGGGGAGGCCGTTCAGCCGGGCTCGTGCAGCGCGATCCACCGCACGAGCGCGCTCCCGGCGTGCTGCTCGTAGTCGATGCGGAGCTGCCAGTCGACGTCGGCCCCGGGGAGGCGCCCGACCGCGTCCTCGGGGGACACGAAGAGGTGCTCGACGTCACGCCCGATGCGGCGCCGCAGGATGAACGCGAGCGCGCGCCGCAGCTCGTCCTCGAGCGCGGGCAGATCGGGGTGGTCCGGCGCCGTCCGCCGGAGCGCGGCGATCAGCGCGCCCGCGGCCTCCGCCCGGCTCGCCGCGGCGGTCACGCGCGGGGGCATGAGCGGCCCTACCCCGAACGCACCCTCCGCGTCGAACGGCGTCTCGCCGGGCCCGTACTGGAGCGCGCGCGTGTACCTGTGCCACCGCACGCAGAGCGAGAGCGCGCTCCGCCGGTCGGCCGCGTCGCGCGCCCGCTCGGGGGAGACCAGCGCGAGCTCCGCCGCGGCCTGGCAGGTCCAGTGCTCCTCTCCGAAGTAGTACTGGCTCCCGAAGAACTCCCAGCTCCGGCCGAGGCGCGCCGCCCCTCGCGTCGCGGCGGCGAGGTCCTCCGGGTCGTGGTTCAGCTCGTAGGCCTTCGTCAGCGCGAGCGTCGCCTCGCCCGAGTAGTAGAGCACCTGCTGGTCGATCGGGGCGCGGGCCCGGCGATCGTAGAAGTGCTGGAACTCCCCGTCGGGGCGCTGCTGGTCGCGAAGGAACCGCGCGAGGGACGCGATCGAGGCGCGGTAACCCGTGTCGAAGCCGCTCTCGTCGAGCGCGGCGAACGCGAGGATGGTCAGCGCCGAGGAGCCCACCTCCGCGACCGGCTCGAGCGCCACGCACCGGTTCGCGCCGCAGTCGGCGAACACGCCGTCGCGGAGGAGCGCGGCGGCGCGCTGCGCCGCGGCCACGATCGTGGGCTCCCGGGTGAGCCCGGCGGCCTGCGAGAGGAAGAACGTCGCGCCGGCGTGCCGGGGCCAGCTGTACGACCCGTCGGTCTCGTTGGTGACCGCGCGCACGAGGTACCTGTAGTATCCACGCATATCGACGAGGCGCGCGAGGTGGAGCGCGAGGTCCAGCACCGCGCGCCGCGCGAGCGCCGGCGTGAGCTCGGACGCCGATGTGGGCGAGGGGCGTGCGCGCTCGGGCGCGACGTCCCGCCGGAAGCGCAGGCGCGTGAGCTCGGCGCGGGCGCGCACCTCGGGCACCGTCGCGCCGAGCCGCTCGGCGAGGAGCGCGAGCACGAGCTGCGGATCGGTGCCGAAGCCGATCCCCGTGTGCGGGTCGGCGTACGCGTGCGCGGAGGCCGAAGCGCGCAAGAGGTCGTCCACGGTGACGATGGCCTCGCGCCCGTCGAGGCGCGCGCGCACGCCGTCTCTCCCCGGGAGCACCCCGAGCGCCAGGAGGTGAGGCTCGGCCGACACGGGGCCCTCGGCGACGACCACCTCGCGCACCGTGTCCAGGGAGAGAGCGCGCGCCGCCCCCTCTGCGTCGCCGCGCGACGACACGCGGGCGACGAGCTCGCCGCGGCGCCATGTGCTCGTGACGACCGTCGCGTCCGCAGGCGACGTGGGCCAGAGGCGCGCGCGGCCATACACCGCGGCGCTCGCGATGCCCAGGGCGAGCCCGTAGCCAACGAGCACGCGCGCGAGCCGGGGGCTGCTCACCGCGGGCGCCTGCGCGAGAGCCAGTGCACGGCCACGGCCGGCGCCACGACCAGGTAGGGGACGAGGAGGGCGGCGACGAGGCCGAAGATGAGCGCGCCGCCGCTCCCTACCGGCCCGTAGAGGCCCGCGACGTGGCTCGCCGTCAGGGTGACCGCAGCGACCGTGGCGAGGCCGACGACGAGGAGGGTCCACGCGACCGCGCGCGCGAGCCGCTCGCGCCATCGGGCGCGCGCGAAGAGCCCGAGCGCCGCGACGATGAGCGCCAAGCACAGCGCCGCGGCGACGGCGTCCACCCACGCTTCGCGCACGGGGAGGCCCCGGAACACGCCGACGCCCACCAGGCAGGCGACGGTCGCGAAGTACCCTCCGAGCGTACGTCGCGCGCGGGTAGACAGCGCCGCGCCTCGGATCACTTCGGGAGCAGCCGCATCGCGAGGACCGCCATGAGCGCGCCGACGAGGAGGAACGTCACGGCGACGGCCGCGAGCATCTTCACCGAGGGGCTGGAGGTCGGCACGGAGATCGGCGAGTCGCGGACCCCGAGCGACTGCGAGCTGCTCGGGGCCTGCGGCGAGTGCGGGGCCGGCGCCGAGTTCGGGGTCGGCCCCGAGTGCGGCTGCTGCGATGCCGGTGGGCGCTGCGACGTGGCCCCCTGCGATGACGGGGGCTGGTTCGACCTCGGCGCGGAGCTGGGCCCCGGGGCGCTCGGCGGCTGCGGGGCGGCCTGCGCCTGCGACGCGGGCAGCTCCGTCGCGCCCGCCAGCACCGCGTCGAGGGCGCTCGAGAAGTCGAGCGCGGTCGGGAACCGCTTCGCGGGATCTTTCTCGAGGGCCTTGTCGAACACGGCCTGCAGGAGCGGCGGGAACGTGCGGTTTGGCGCCCGCTGCGCGAGGGTGAGCGGCTTGGTCATCACGTGGTGCTGGATGAACTCCATGCCGCTCTTGGCGTCGAAGGGCAGCTTGCCCGTGAGCGCCTCGTACAGGATCACCGCGAGCGAATAGATGTCGCTCACCGCGGTGAGCTTCTTGCCCTGCGCCTGCTCGGGGCTCATGAACTCGGGCGTGCCGAAGACCATGCCCTCCTGCGTGAGCGCGATCGAGCCCGGGCGCATTTCTCGCTCGGTGACCTTCGCGAGGCCGAAGTCGAGGACCTTGGCGTAGTCCTTCATGCCCGCCTGCTGGCAGAGGAAGACGTTCTCGGGCTTGAGGTCGCGGTGGATGATGCCCGCGGCGTGCGCCTCGGCGAGCGCCGCGCACACTTGGCGGAGGATCGCGATCGCGCGCTCGAGGGGCATCGGGCCCTCCGAGCGCACGGTCTGGTTCATGTTCTTGCCCTCGAGCAGCTCCATCACGATGTAGAGCGAGCCGTCGTCGAGCTCCCCGTAGAGGAAGACCTTCGCCGTGTTCGGGTGGGTGAGGTGGCTCATCGCGCGAGCCTCGCGCCGGAAGCGCGAGGCGAGGTCGCGGCGGGTGGTGAACTTCGGGTGGAGGATCTTCACCGCCACCATGCGGTTCATCGCCGGCTGCACCGCCTTGTAGACGGCGCCCATGCCCCCCTTCCCTATCTTCTGAAGGATCTGGAACTGGCCGTCGAGGATGTCCCTCCCGATGAAAGGATCCTGAGCAGACATCTTGCCGTGATACCACGAATCGCCATGCCGCCTTCCGTCATCGTCGAGCGGAGCGACGTCCTCCGTCGGGCAGGGTTCGTCCACGGGTTCTCGGGGGCCGGCGCCGACGCGGCGCTCGCGCGCGCACCTGAGGAATTATTGCGTAATATCCAGCAGATAGGTGACACCGTGGGCTTCGACGCCGCTCGCTTCTTCTCGGCGAGGCAGGTGCACGGGACGGCGACCCACGTCGTCGATCTGGAGGCGGACGAGCCGTCGGCGCTCGTCGCGCTCGAAGGCGACGCCGTCCTCGCGCCGCCGGTCCGCGCGCGTCCGGGTGGCGCGCGTGGCGCCGTGGGCGTGCGTGTCGCCGACTGCGTCCCGATCCTCGTGGGGTGCGAGCGGTCCGGCGCGGTCGCCGCCATCCACGCGGGCTGGCGGGGCGTGGAGGCCGGGGTCATCGGCGTGGCCCTCGAGGCCCTCGGCCGCCTCGCCCCCGCGGGCCCCCGCGTGGCGGCGATCGGGCCCTGCATCGGGGCGTGCTGCTTCGAGGTGACCGCGGCCATCGCGGAGGCGATCGCCGGCGCGGCCTCCGAGCCCCGCGTGGTCACGGCTCGCTACGGCGAGGGGAAAGCGAAGGTCGACCTGCGCCTCGCCGCGCGCGCGCAGCTCCGCGCCGCAGGCCTCGTCGACGAGGCGATCGACGACGTCGGGGGCTGCTCGCGCTGCGCCCGCGTGGACGGGGCGCCGCGGTACCACTCGTTCCGGCGCGACGGCGCGGCGAGCGGGCGCATGCTGGCCGTCATCTCCCCGCGCACCGCGTAGCGCCTCACCGCGCGGGCGGAGGCAGCGCGCGCGGATCGACGAACAGCGCGCTGACGAACGGCGCGCGCAGGTAGAAGCCCTTCGGCACCGTGGCGACGAGCTCGCCGTCGGGGGTGGTCGTGACGAAGGTCTTGGCGCCGGTGGCCGCCTTCGGGCGCACCTGCATGGCGCGGCCCCAGCGCGCCGTCACCTCCTCGACGCGCCCCGTCGCGAGGGCGCCGATGATCTCGTCGAAGTCGGCTCGGAGGGTCGCCTCTTGTTCGGCGGTGGGGCTCCACAAGCGCGGCGAGCCGATGCGCCGCTTGCGCCAGTCGGGGTCGGCCGCCAGCAGCGGGATCCAGAGCACGCGCGCGAGCTTCCGCCGTGCGGCCGACGTCTCCCAGACGAGCTCCTCCGCCCGCGCGAGATCGATGCGGCACACGTATGTCGACTCGAGCGCCCGGCCGTCGGCGCGCATCGGCACGGTCTTCAGCTCGACGCCGAGGTGCGGGAAATCCGGCTCGCTCCGAGACCCCGCGGTGGCGCCGAGCGCGCGCTCGAGCAGCTCTCCCCACTTGCCCTTCGTGCGTCGCGAGTCGTCATGGATGGCCACGCCGAGCGCGTCGGCGAGCGCGCCGAGCTCGTGCCCCGCGAGCGCCTCGGCGCGTGCGCAGAGCTCCACCTCCGAGCGAGGCGTCGACGGTCGGCCCGGGGCACGCGGCGTCGCCTGCGGGCTCATCGCGACGTGGCCTTGTCGAGGTCCTCGAGGAACCGGGGGCTCGCGCGCTCGGCGTAGTGGCGCGCCAGGTACGCCGCGGCCTCGGGCTCGGCGCCGAGCAGGCCCTCGGTGAAGGCCTCGCGGCTCGCGCCCGTCGCCG
>CAZHGG010000194.1:5933-8778 GCA_964531755.1 uncultured Polyangiaceae bacterium | reverse complement strand
CGCGGACCGACGCACGACGCGCGGGCCGCGCGGGCGGCGAGCGCGGGCCGGCGGAAGGCGGGGAAGAGCATGCGCGGAGCATAGTGTCTCGCCGCGTGGACCGCACGGCTCGCGCGCGCCAGGCGAGCGCCCCCCGCCGCGCCGCGCGGGTGGGAGCCCGCCCGTCGGATCGAGCCGGGCGAGTGACCCGTGTGGTACCTTCGCGGCGTCATGAACACGCGAGCGAGCCGCCGGCGAGCGGCGTGCCTATTCCGCCCGACCGAAGGGGAGGACTCGCCATGAACGGGAGTGAGCCCGGAAGGGCGCCACCCGGGCTCTTCTTCGGGATCGCGAGCGTGTTCCGGGGGCTCGGCTTTCTCTTCATGCGGCCCGCGCTCTGGGGGCACGCGCTCGTGCCCGTGGTCATCGCGGGCGCACTCATCGTGCTCTTCGGCGCCACGGGCGTGGTCGCGACGAACGCGCTCACGAGCAACCTCGTGCAGCGCGAGGGCACCTCCGTCGTGCTCGCGTGGCTCCTCCGCGTCGTGCTGTGGCTCGTGTCGGTGGCGGTCGCGTTCCTCGTGGCGACGGCCCTCGCGCAGCCGCTCTCGGGGTTCGCGCTGGACGCCCTCTCCACGCGCCAGGAGGAGGCCCTCGGCGGCCCGCGGCGCACGGGCCCCGATCTCCTGCCCGCGCTGCTCGGCTCGCTCAAGGTCACCCTGCTCGGCCTGCTCGTGGGCGTGCCCTCGCTGCTCGCGCTCGCGGTCCTCAGCTTCGCCGTGCCGCCCCTCGCGGTGGTCACCGTGCCGCTCAAGGTCGTCGTCGTGGGGCTGCTCGCGGCGTGGGACTTCCTCGACTACCCGTTCTCGCTCCGGTCGATGGGGCTCCGCGCGCGCCTCGCCTTCGTGACCGACCACTTCGCGGCGGTGCTGGGCTTCGGCGTCACCGTGGCGCTCATGCTCCTCGTGCCCGGCGTGGGGCTCTTCCTGCTGCCGGTGGGCGTCCTCGCGGGCACGCGCCTCGTCGTCGCCACGGAGCGCGGGTCGTGAGCGCCTCGCCCGATCTCGTGGTGAGCGAGCGGCTCACGCTCTCCGGTCGCCTGCTGTCGTGGACCAGCGCGCGGTCGTCCGGGCCGGGCGGCCAGAACGTGAACAAGGTCGAGTCGAAGATCGATCTCCGCTACGTGTTCGAGGAGGAGCCCTCGCTCACGCCCGCCGAGCGAGACCGCATCCGCGCGCTCTGCGAGGGCCGCATCGACGCCGAGGGGCGGCTGCAGATCGTGAGCCAGAAGACCCGCGATCGCGGGCAGAACCTCGCCGACGCGCGCGCGCGCCTCGCGCAGCTCGTGCGGATCGCCATCACCCCCGAGGTGCCCCGCAAGAAGACGAAGCCCTCCAAGGGGGCCGTGCGGCGGAGGCTCGGCGACAAGCGCGCGCAGGCCGAGAAGAAGGGCCAGCGCCGCGCCGGCGCACCCAAAGACGACTGAGCCCTTCCGCAGCCCTCGTCAGCCCTTTGGATACCCGACCATCTTGCCGAGGTCGGGGTCCCACAGCTTCAGGCGAAAGCAGCTCACGATGTCGGAGAGGCCGAGGCTCGTGGTGGCGGGGTGCTGGAGCTCGGGGATCTCGGCCATCGCCTCGGGCAGGCGATAGAAGGGGATCTGCTGGTTCAGGTGGTGGACGTGGTGATACCCGATGTTGCCCGTGAACCAGCTCATCACCGGGCCCATCTTCATGTAGCTCGACGACTCGAGCGCGGCGCGCGCGTAGCTCCACTCGTGGCGCGGCTGAACGTTCATGTCGGGGAAGTTGTGCTGCGCGTAGAAGAGGTACGCGCCGGAGGCCATCGCCACCGCGAGCGGGAAGAAGTACCCGAAGAAGAAGGCCGCGACGCCGAGCTTCCACACGAGCAGCGCCGACACGCCCCAGTTGATGACGAGCGACAGCGCCGAGTCCCAGTTCTTCTTCGGTGAGCGGAGGAACGGCGAGACGCCCATGCCGAGCATGAACACCGTGAAGTACCCGAACAAGATGGTGAGCGGGTGACGCACGGCCTTGTACATGAAGCGCTCGCGGGCGCTCATCTTCTGCCACATGCTCGTGGTCACCATCACGTACGAGCCCACGTGCGAGCCGATGATCTTCGCGGTGTTGGCGTGGTGGTAGTTGTGGGTCTCCTTCCACACGCGCGGCGGGGTCATGACGAGCACGCCGTACGCGTGGAGGATCGCGCGCGCGAGCCACGAGCCGCGCAGGATCGCCCCGTGCATGAAGTCGTGGTAGACGATGAACATCCGCACGATCGTGAGGCCGGCGAGCGCGCCGAACACGAGGCGGAGCGCCCAGTGCGGCGCGAGCGCCGCGCCCGACCAGAGGAGCCCGAGCACGGTGAGCGTGCCGAGCAACACAGACCAGCTCTTCGCGCGCGACTCGGCGGCGTAGGGCCGCGAGGCCTGGATCAGCTCCTTCTCCGTGCGCTCCTTCGGGGCTCGCTCGGCCTGCTCGGCCTGCTCGGCCTCACGCGCGTCGGCGGGGGCGGAGGTGGCCGGGGTGGCGAGCGAGCCGGGGGACGAGAGGAGGGGGGAGGGCGCCGTCGTTTGCATCGATCCGTGGGGCCCCGGTTGCTCGTTTCGTGCCTAGCGGCCGGGCGGGGCGGCCGTGTCTTAGCGCGCTTTCTTTCTCGGGACCAACCGACTCACACCCCCTGGTGCGATTATGTCAGAAGTGCGTAATCGCCCTCCCGTTGCGTAGTTTTGTGCGCACTCGCGGGGCGCTCACTCGGCGTCGGAGAGGGCGGCCTCGGGCAGGCGCAGAGGCACGCGCCCCGCGTCGGGCTCGGTCGCGGGCGCCGGCGCGGCGACGAGCTG
>CAZHGG010000194.1:0-5923 GCA_964531755.1 uncultured Polyangiaceae bacterium | reverse complement strand
CACCTCGGCGCTCGGCGTGTGGAGGTCCCACACGAGGCCGACCCAGGAGAGCGCCCTCAGCACGTAGTAGGTCACGTCGATCTCCCACCAGAAGAAGCCCTGCGCGGTCGACCGCGGGTAGTAGTGGTGGTTGTTGTGCCAGCCCTCGCCGAGGGTGATGAGCGCGAGGGCGAGGCTGTTGCGGCTCTCGTCGCCCGTGCGGTAGCGCGGCCTTCCTAGGTAGTGGCAGAGCGAGTTGATCGTGAAGGTGCCGTGCCAGAGCAGCACGGTCGAGACGAAGTAGCCCCACAGGAGCGCGGGCCCGCCGCCCACGAGGTACAGGGAAGACGCGAGCGCGACGGCGGGCACCACGTGCACACGGTCGAGCGCGCGGAGCTCGGGGAAGCGGGTGAGATCCGAGATGCGCTTCTCGTCGGTCGCCTCGTGGTCGTCGGCGATGATCCAGCCCACGTGCGACCAGAAGAACCCGTCGCGCTTCATGCTGTGCACGTCGCCCGGCTTGTCGCTGTGCTTGTGGTGCGCGCGGTGGTGCGCCGCCCACCAGAGCACGCCCTTCTGCGTGCTCGAGACCGCCAGCAGCGCGAGCAAGAACTGGAACACCCGGCCCGTGCGGAAGGTGCGGTGCGAGAAGTAGCGGTGGTAGCCGGCCGTCACGCCGAACATGCGCACGAAGTAGAGGGCCAGGGCGAGCGCGACCCCCTTCCACGAGAAGCCCGTGAGGGCCACGCCCACGAGGGCGGTCACGTGCACGGCGAAGAAGGGGACGCTCTTCACGAGCGAGTAGCGGCGGGCGGGCCGGCCGGCGCGGGTCGCGGCGACGGTGGGAGCGGTGGTCATGGACGTGAGGGCAATCTACGGATCGCCCCGTCACGATGCCGTCAGCCCTCGGCCACCGTTTCGCGCGCGGCTCGCTACGCCCGCGACGCGGCGTCGAGCTCGGCGAGGTGCGCGACCGCCTCGTCCGGGCGCACCCACATCGCGCTCTGATCGCCCTCGTAGATGCGGGTCGTGCCCTGCGTGAAGGCGAGCGCGTACCTGCAGAATACACTCTTCGCCATGCGCCGCACCTGGGTGGCGCGGGCCTCGAGGATGAGCGGCTCGCCCGGGGGCGCGAGCGCGAGGAACTTCGCGAGGTGGATGCGCCCCCCGTAGCCCACCCACCCGTCGGCGTGGCGGAGGCCGAGCACGTAATAGGCGTGCACGAACCCCACCATGCCGGTCATGTGCACCATGAGCCCGCCGGACACGTGGCGAGGGTGCCGCAGCGGGTGCGCGCGCTGCTCGCGCGTGAGCGGCAGGTCGTCGTGCGTGGGCATGCGCGCCACCACCCGCCCGGCCTCGCGATCGATCTCGAGGATCTCGTCGAGCAAGAGGCCGCCGGGGCCATAGGGACAGTCCGCCACAAACTCGGGATCGAGCGCCATGGGGCGCCTTGGTAGTGCGTCGCGAGCGCGGCGTAAATGTCGCCGCGCGGCGGCGCGCGCGACCGGGCCTGGGCGCGGGCCGTTTCTGGTCGCCCGCGCGGGGTTTGGGGTAGACAGGCGAGGCCATGTTTCGCCGCGAGCTGCGCGACTACCGGTTCTTCCTGGCGTCGCGCGTCGCGAGCATGCTGGGCCACCAGATCACCTCGGTCGTCATCGGCTGGCAGGTGTTCTCGCTCACGGGACGCGCGATGGACCTCGGCTACGTGGGCCTCGCGCAGTTTCTCCCCGCGGTCGCGCTCTCGCTCGTCACCGGGCCGATCATCGACCGGGTCGATCGGCGGCGCGTGCTCATGCTCTGCTACGCCGTCGAGGTGGCGTGCACGCTCTGCCTCTTCGCGCTCACTCGCGCCGGGAACCGCGCGCTCTGGCCGATCTACGCGGTGCTCGTGGTCTTCGGCACGGCGCGCGCCTTCAGCGGTCCCTCGAGCCAGGCGCTCGCGCCGAACCTGGTCTCGCGCGCGCTGCTTCCGCGCGCCGTCGCGTGGTCGTCCACGGCGTGGCAGCTCTCGGTCATCGCGGGCCCCGCGCTCGGCGGCGCGGTGTACGGCGCGCTCGGCCCCGCCGCTGCCTACGGGGCCTCGATGGTGCTGCTCACGGGCGCGGGGCTCGCGACCGCGTTCGTGCGGGGCGGGGGCCCGTCGGCGCACACCGCGGCCGAAGGAGCGGCGCCCACCGAGAGCAAATTCGCGAAGCTGTTCGCGGGGTTGCGCTACGTGTTTCGCGAGCGGGCCATCCTCGGCACCCTCTCGCTCGACCTCTTCGCCGTGCTCCTCGGGGGCGCCGTGGCCCTCCTGCCCATGTTCGCGGCGTCGCTCGGGGGCGGCCCGCTCGGGCTCGGCCTGCTCCGCAGCGCGCCCGCGGTCGGCGCGTCCGCCACCGCGCTCTTCCTGAGCTTCTTCCCGCTGCAGCGGCGCGCGGGCCGCCGGATGCTCGCCGCGGTGGGCGTGTTCGGGCTGGCGACCATCGCGTTCGGGCTCTCGAAGAGCTTCCCGCTGTCGCTCGCGTGCCTCGTCGTGCTCGGCGGGGCCGACATGGTGAGCGTCGTCGTGCGCCGCACCCTCCTCCAGGTGCGCGTGCCCGACGCGATGCGCGGCCGCGTGTACGCCGTCACCGACGTCTTCGTGGGCGCGTCGAACGAGCTCGGCGAGTTCGAATCGGGGCTCACCGCGGCGTGGTTGGGCCCGGAGCTCGCCGTCATCGCCGGCGGCGTCGGGACGTGCCTCATCGTGGCCGCGTGGACCGTGTTCTTCCCCACGCTCCGGGACGTGGATCGGCTCGAGTAGGCCCGGCGGGTGCCGCGCTGCGCGGGCGGGAAAAATGCGACGCGAGGGAAGAGGGACCTTCGCGGGGCGTAGGACAGGGCATGAGCACCACGCGCACCCTCGACGCCCGCGACGCGCACTCGATCGCCATGGCCGTGCTGTTCGGGCTCTTCGCGCTGCTCTCCGTGGCCGCCTGCGCCGACGCCGCCTTCGGCTGAGCGACGACGTTCGCTCCGCGCGGGTGGAGCGTGTACGATCCGCTCGCATGGATCCGCTGGTCGATCGCTATTTCGCCACCGCCAAGCGCTGGCGCGCCGAGTCCGAGCGCGTCCGCGCCGTCCTGCTCGACTGTGGCCTCGGGGAGTCGCTGAAGTGGGGGAAGCCCTGCTACACGCACGACGGCCACAACATCGCCATTCTGCAGAAGATGAACGCCTTCTTGGCGCTCATGTTCTTCAAGGGCGCCCTGCTCGAGGATCCGAGCCGCGTGCTCGAAGAGCAGGGGGAGAACTCCCGTTACCCGCGGCGCGTGTGCTTCACCGACGTCGCGCAGGTGACGCGCCTCGAGGCCACGCTGCGGGACCTGGTCCGCGCCGCGATCGCGGTCGAGGCGTCCGGCGCGACGTTGCCCGAGCGGGCGGCGCCCGCGCTCGCGCCGGAGCTCCAGGCGCGCCTCGATCGCGACCCGGCGCTCCGCGAGGCCTTCCTGGCCCTCACGCCCGGCCGGCGGCGCGAGTACAACCTCCACGTCGCGGGCGCCAAGCAGTCGAGCACGCGGGCGCGGCGCGTCGAGCAGCACGTCGCGCGCATCCTCGCGGGCCGTGGTCTCCGCGACGACTAGGAGACGTCCGGCCGTCACGCCCGCGGGAGCGTGACACGGTAGGTGCTGCCGCGCGGCGCGCGGGGGGTGTGGGTGAGCTCCCCACCCACGTCGTGGACCAGCCGCCACGCGACCGCGAGGCCGAGCCCAGCGCCGCGGCGCGAGGCGCGATCGCCGCCTGGCGCGAAGAAGGGCTCGAAGACTCTGCGCGCGTCCTCGGCGCTCAGGCTCGGGCCGCTGTCGGAGACCTCGATGACGGCCTCGCCCTCCGGCGACTCGCGGAGCTGGACCACGAGCTCCCGCTCCGAGCGGGGCGTTGCCGCCATCGCCTCGCTCGCGTGCAGCACCAGGTTGAAGACGAGCTGGCCCACGCGCGCGCGGGAGCCACGCACCGCGGGCACGGGCTCGAAGCGTCGCACCACGGTGGCGCGGGCCTCGAGCTCTGGGCCCGCGAGCGCGAGGGTCGACTCGACGACCTCCCGCAGGTCGACTGGCGTGGAGACGGCCTCGTCGACCCGCGAGAGGGCCACGAGCTCCCGCACGATCGTGCGGATGCGGTCGACGCCCTCGAGGGCCACCGCGAGCGCCTCCCGGGTCGCGCGGGTCTCCGACGAGGGTCCCAGGGCCGCGAGCTCCCGATCCGCGAGCTCGATGTTGTTGAGCACGTAGCCCAGGGGGTTGTTGACCTCGTGGGCTACGCCCGCGGCGAGCACGCCGATCGAGGCCATCCGGTCGGAGACGGCGAGGCGCTCGCGTAGCCGCGCGCGCTCGGTGATGTCCCGGGCGACGACGAGCCGCGCGGGCGCGCCCCCGAACACGACGTCGCGCGCGGGCGACACCTCCACGTCGAAGGCCCGGCCGCCGCGCGCGAGCAGGCGGAGCTCGGCCAGGCGAGGCGCGGGCTCCGCGGCGGTGCCGTCGAGCCGCGCTGCGACGCGCGCGCGAGACTCGGGCGCGACGAGCTCGAGCACCGAGCGCCCGACGAGCGCCGCGTCGTCGGCGTACCCGAGCGCCTCGACGAGCGCCGCGTTCATCCACAAGATGGCGCCGCCGCGGTGGACGAGCACCAGGTCGGGCAGGTCCTCGAAGAGGCGCTTGATCTCCAGCGTCTCGGTCCGCATCGCGTCCAGGCTGGCGGTCAGCTCGCGGCGCTGCGCCTCGTAGGCCGCCGCGACGTCGCCCGCGCTCGCCGCGCCGCGCGCGCGGCGCGCGAGGGCGGCGACGCGCTCGAGCGCCGTGGATGAGGGTGGCAGCTCGAACAGGCTGTCCATGTCGCGCTCGGTGACCCTGGACTCGACGAGGCGCGCGCGCGGGAGCCCCAGCGTGCAGGGCAGCTGCTCGATGACGCCCTCGAAGTGGTAGAACATCGCCTTCGAAGGGGCGTAGGGCGCCGGGACGGCGGTGCGCACGCGGAGCCCGGTGTCGCCGAGGTGCGAGAGGTCGAGCCGCAGGTGCGGAAACTGCGCCGGCGCCGCCCACTCCGCGCCAGCCTGGTAGAGCCGCCGGAGCGGCACGACGCCGCGGGCGAGGCGGCGCAGGAAGGTCCACGACGGCGCGGCGGTGAGGGCCCGCCCCACGGCGCGGATGCGCTCCGGCTCGCGGTTGCAGAGCCGCTCGAGCTCGTTGAAGAGCCCGACGAGCTCGCTCCACTCGAGGTCGTTCGCCGGATCGGCCCACCGCTCCGCGTCGGCCAGGCTGCCCCGCGTGAGCGCGAGCCTGTCGATCCCGACCGCCTCGGCCGAGTCGAAGAGCTCACGGGAGAGCTTGCAGCTCATTCGCACGCGGCGCACCCTACACGAGCCTGCAGGCGAGCGCACCGTCGCGCGGGGTGGTCGCGCGACCCGGAGCGCCTCGGTCGCCCACGGTGAGGCCTAGTAGGGCTTCCGCCCGACGATGTTGCCGGCGGGGCTGTAGTCGCAGACCCAGTTGTCCCAGGAGCCGCCGCCGAACGGGCTGTTCACGGTGCAGCGCTGCATGGCGCACCCCACCTTCACGCTGTCGCGCCACACGACCTGCGTGTAGTGCCCGCAGACGCCGGAGCACTGGTTCGTCGCGTAGGTGTAGTTCTTGACCTCGCTCACCCAGCTACCCACGACCGCCGCGGGGGACTTCGTGCCCCCGCTGTTCGCGTAGAGGTTCTCACCGCGGGGGCCCCGCGCCGCGTTGTGCGCGAACACGCACTTCGCGGCGTAGGCGCGCGCGACCGCCGCGTCGGTCTCGGACCACATCATCTGGGGGAGCGGGGTGGCGGGCGCCGGCACCACGGCGGCGCGCGCGGCGTTGTGCGCGGCCACGATGCCCTTCAGCACCGGGTCGCTCGGCTCGGCGGCGGGAGGTGGCGGAGGCGGCCCAGGCGG
>CAZHGG010000193.1:0-8810 GCA_964531755.1 uncultured Polyangiaceae bacterium | reverse complement strand
CGGTCGACGCGGCGCTCGTGGGCGTCGTCGCGCGGCTCGGGGGAGACGGCGCGGCGGCCACCACGGAGCTCGCGGCGCTCGACCCCGGCGCGTTCGGGGCGCTCGCGTACCTGCGCGACGCGGGCGCGGCGGCCGCGTCGCTCCTCCCCAGGTCGGCTCTGCCGCGCGTGGGCGCGGCCTGGCTCAAGGAGACGCTCGGCTTCGACGACGGCCAGGTCGGCCCCGATCCGTCGGCGCTCGGCGACTTCCCGCCCGAGGCCCGGTCTGCGTTGACGAGCGGCGCCTGGCTCGCCACGCGAGGCAGCGACGTCGCGGTCCTCGAGAAGAGCGGCCGCGTCGTCGAGGCCTCCGTGCGCGGCGGGCTGGTCGAGCTCGCGCCCGACCTCGCGGCGTTCGTGACGAAGGACCTCGGCGCCATCGTGTGACGCGCGCGGCGCCGGGCTCGCGGCCCGGCGGCGCCGCGCACGGGAAGCTAAGCTAGAAGGCCTCGAGCTGCTGCTTCAGTCGCTCGACCGCTGCCCGACCGCCCGGACGCTCGATCGACTTCAGCCCCGGGTAGGTGGCGCGGCGCAGCTCGTCGTCGCTTGAGTTCGCGAGCACCCAGGTCGCGAGCTCAAGCGCGAGCGCCACGGTCTTCCTGTCGTTGGTTCCGCGACGGGCCACGTCGCCAAGCGCCTCCGTCTTCCACGCGCTCGCGAGGACGTAGCCCGCTCCGACGGCAGCGAGGTGGCACTCGGGGTCCGTCGCCGGCGCGCTCGCGAGGTCTTGGAAGGCTGCCTTCCGACGGTCCTTCGACGGTCCCCAACTCATGGCGGCCAGCTCTTGAAGCAACGCGCACCGGGCCGCCGGAAATGCCGTGAGCGCAGCCTCGATGACTTCCTGCCCGCCGGGCTTCCGCAGCTCGGCATACCTCCTCGCCAGCTGGCCGAGGGCTTGTGGCGCTGCCCGCGAGCCCAGCATGGACGAGAAGTAGGACGCGGCCTGCGCTGGATCTCGGTCCTTCGCCTTCGCATACGCGTCGGCGGCGGCGGCGGTCGCGCGCGCTTCCGTGCCTGCGGAGCACTCCTCCAGAGGACCAACGACGTTCCGTGCCCCCACGATCGCGCGCTCCGCGTGGTGCAGCGCGCGTCCTTCGTCGATCGCGGCCAGTCGCAATTGTGCTGCGGGAAGCAGCGGCCCATCGAGCTTCGCGACGAGCTCCTCGTACGTCTGTTTGGCCAGCTCGAGGCGTCGTGGATCCTGCTCATTCTTCGCATCGAGCTCGAAGAGATGTCCAAACATGAAGTAGGCGACCGCGCGCTCGCTCGCGGGCCGTCCCTCCTTTGTGGCTTGTTGGCCGAAACGCCGCGCGTCGGCGAGGCGCGACGTCGCGAGAGCGTCGAGCGCTCTCGTGAGCCCCGGGTCGCTGAAACCTCCCTGGTTCACCACCGCCGCAAAGCAAGGATCCGCGCCCTCACCGGCCCAGCGCCTTGAGTTCGGGACGGCGGGGGGGGGCTGGTCCGACCGAGGCACCTGGGCGCCAGCGCCGCTCTTCGCCAACGCGACGAGGGTCAGCTGGAGCACCGCGCCACAGTCGGCGCCGGGCGACACCCGTTCACATCGCTCCATGTCACCCTGTGACCTAAGGGTTCGTGCACCCTCGCGGCGCTCGCCCCCGGCCCCGGCGTTGCCGACCGCGACTCCCCCACTGACAGTCGAATGCGCACTCGTGTCGAGCGTGAACGCCCCCACCGTGATGCCGTCGACGAAGTGCGTGGCGCCTTCGCAATCACCTGTCATGGTCGGTGGTGGGGCCCCCAACGTCTTTTGCCCAACGCTGATGTAGGACAGGCGAAGGGAGTTGCCCGAGGCCAACTGCCCCTTCAACGAGGCGGCCCCGAGAGGAAGGCGTGCGTAGAGGTCGTTGGCGGAGCTGAGCTCGAAAGAATCTCGCGCGGGTGAGGAGACGAGAAGTCGATACGTGCCGGGCGCGCGACAGCGCGGCAGGACCTTGAGGTTGCACCCTACGTAGCTCACGACGACCGCGCCCTGCTGGGCTGTCGTGTCAAGCGCCGTCTTGCTGGTTGCGGGCCACTCGACCACAAACGGGTTTAGCGGATCGCGGGCGACCCGGCACGTCTCGATCTGCCCGTCTGCCTCACGAACCCCTGCCTGGGTCGCCGGCTTTGGTGGGCCACCGCACGCATTGAGGACGAGCAGACCGACGACCGGGATGGACGCCCAGCGTAGGAAGCGCATGTCACTGACCTCCGCTCGAACTTAGTAGCGTGACCACAGTGCGCTGAAGTTCCTCGACGTCCGTTGGTCGGCCTCCCTTGAAGACGACGCGAAGTCTCCCGCCGCGATCGAAGATGAAAGTCTGAGGAAGCTCGTCGACGAGGTACTGCCCGCGCAGCGTGCCCGCAGGGTCGAGAACGTTGGGATACGAGACATTCATTCGCTTCGTGGTCTGGTCGACCAAACCCGGGTTGTCGTCGGACGCGACGCCGACGATGGTCAGCCCGGCGGCGTGATGCGTATCGTAGAGATCCTGTAGCTTTGGGATGACAGTCAGGCAGGGCTGGCACGACGTCGCCCAGAAGTCGACGACCGTCACGGAGCCCGAAACAGGGAATCGGACCATTCGTCCATCCAGCGCAGGTTCTTCGGCAATCGCCGGCTGAGACCCCAGCATCGTGTGCGGTGCCCCGCTCGGCAGCGCGCGGCCGCCGCACGACGAGCTGCCAAATGCGAGCACCAGCAGCGAGATCGTGCGGAATTCATTGGTCAACGATCCCATCGTGGCACTCCTCGCCGTACGCCTGGACGAGCGTAGGCGAATCAAGCCTCGCGCCGCAAGAGCGCGCCGAGGGGGTCGCATTTCGAGCGACTGGGCGCCGCGGCGATCCGACCAACGTGCCACGTAGAGCGCTGGCCGTACGCTCCACGGCCGGGCGATCGACCTCGAGACTGTGGTCGAGGTTCCTCGTGGGGACCGGGCGCGCGAAGGCCATGAACCCACGCGTCGACGACGCGGCCTCGCCGTGAGCACTGGGAGCCGCTCCCGTGGTGGCCGGACGCGCCCAGTCGGCGCGGCGCGCGCTCACTCCAAGCGCGTCGTCAGCCTCGGGAAGGCCGTGTCAGCTGGCACCTCCGCGCCCGCCTCGTACAGCTTGGCGTCCGCGACCGGGAAGGGGACGCACACCTTGGCGTCGTTCGGATCGCCGAAGTAGGCCTGCGCCCCGGAGAACGGAGCGCCGAGCGCGTGCACCTTCCCCACCTTTCCACACTGGTCGCTCTCCTCGACGAGGTACCGGGGCGCCGCGTTCGTGGGGCAGTTGGACGCGTTCGAGCGGTACACGCGCTTGGTGCAGGCCGCGTCGCTGAAGACCGGCTGATCCCCGGCGCGCGCCACCAGGACCTCCCCCACGCAGCGGAGCACTCCGTCCGCGAAGGGCCTCGAGGAGCACGAGGTCTCGCCGTCCACGAAGCCCCCGGTGTCCTCACTCACGACCGTCCCGCCTACGGTGTATTGGGTGACCTTCAGGCGGCCCGTGCCGAGCGTGGCGCGCTGGGCCGCCGGGGCGGCGGCGGCGAGGTCCAGCTTGGCGCCGAGCTTGAAGTACTTGTAGGCCGGCGCGCTCGGATCGCCAGGGACGGCCGGCTGGCACGTGCCTCCCACCTTCATGAAGCCCGCGCTGGTCTCTTCGCCGAGCGCGTAGAACTCCTCCCGGTAGCCGCGGCAGGCGTCGCCGGTGGCGACGAACAGCGTCGCGGACTTCACCGGAGCGCGGCGGCACGCGTCCGCCACCGGCGTGCTCGCCACCGGAGTCGCGCACGCCGCGTCGGCGAAGGCGCCCGCATCGCGATCCGCCGAGGATCCCTGAGGAAAACACGCGGGGGCCCCCTGGGGTTCGTTCAGCGGAGGCCGCGCGGTGCAGGCCTCTCCGGTCGCGGTGATCGTCGTCCCGAGCACGACCGACGCGCCGTCCGCGCTGTTCGCGACCTTGAGCGTGACCGGGCCCGCGCCGACGTCGGCCTCCGTGAACGCCGCGAGCCTCGCGGGGTCGACGCGTGTGGCCGCCGCGAGGCCCGGGACGTTGGCCGCTGAGAGAGGGAAACACTTCCCCGGTCCGCCGGTGAAGGCCGCGGTCCCCGGCACGTCGGCGCCGACCTCGTACACCTCGACCTCACCACAGCCCCCCTTCGGCTGGGCCGCGGCGAACTTCGACACGGTGCCGCACCCGCCGCCGCCCTTCACCACGACCGGCTGGGTGCATTGCGCGTCCGAATAGGCAACGAGCCCGCCGCTCGGGATGCAGCGCAGTGAGCCGTCCGCCGCCTTGCCTGGGAGGCAGTCGACGTCGAGCGCCGTGTCGTGCAACCCTTGGAACGCCTTGGCGTCGCCGTCTGCGGCGATCACGCGCACCTTGAGGCGGGTCCCTCCGCGGTAGAGGCCTCCCGCGCCTGGCCCCGCGGGCTCGGGGGCCGTCGAGGCGCAGCCCGCGGCGACGAGCACCGCGAGCACGGCCAGCGCGGGGCCCCCTCGGAGGGCGAGCGAGGCGCTGAGGGGGGATCGTTCTTCGCCTGCTGGACTCTGCGTCATGTGGACTCCGTAGGTGATCGCGTGGCTGGCTCTTGGCCGTGGGCTCCGCGCCGCCCGACAGTGTCGGCGGCGCGTCTCGTCGAGGAGGTGCAGCGCTTCGAGCTTCGGCTACCGCGCGGGCGAGCGTCGCTCACCGCGAGGGGTCAGAGGCCGTTCTTGGTCTTCACGAAGGCCTCGAGGCTCGTGAAATCGGCGTCCGACACGGTCCCCTTGTAGATGAGCACGTCGGCCAGCTTGTTCGGCGCGTTGTGCGTGAGGGCCGCGCGGCCGCCCACTTGCAGCGGGCCCGCGCTGTCCACGCTTCGCGCGGCCGCCGTCAAGCTCGCGACCTCGGCGCCGTCGAGGCGGAACGCGAGCCTCGTGCCCACCCTGCGGAGCGCGAGCAGGTGGAGCTTGCCGTCGGAGACGCTGCCGACCCCCGCGGACAGGATGAGGCCCTCGCCCGCCAGGCCGGCGCCCGGCTTCCCTCCGCCGCCGAGGTTCGCGTACACCTGCAGGCCGTCGTAGGGCGGCGTGGCGACGTCGGGGACCTTGTAGAGTACACCGGTCAGCGCCGTCGTGGCTGTGGGCTCCGTCGTGCAGACGACGACGACGGTGAGGTCGCCCGCCCCGAAGTCGAGCCTCGTGCCCACCGAGGCGGCCGCGAGCCACGTGGAGTCCGAGAAGACGAGCACGGGCTTCGAGCCGACCGCGCCCTTCGTCGGCTGGTTCGCGGGGGTCGCCTGGACGACTGTGATCGCCGAGGACGTGTCGGCCCACGCGCTCACCTTGCCGGCGGTTTCGGTGATGCCGGCGGTCGGGTCGAGCCACAGCGCGAGCCCCGGGACCGATTTCGGGTTGAACGCGACCGGCGCGTCGGGGACGCTCGTGTCAGGGGCGCTCGTGTCGGGGGCGCTCGTGTCCTTCACGCTCGCGTCGGGGACGGGCACGGGCGTGGTGCCCGTTCCGGTGGCGGTGGAGGACGGCGCGCCGCCGTCGGCCGCGGTTGGCGAGTCGCCCACGCAGCCCGCGACGGCACCCGCCGCGGCGAGGACGACGGACACGACGAGGAGGGACAGGTGCTTCATGGCGCTCCGAGGTGGTGGAGCGCGGAGCGCCCCGGATCCGTGCGGGCCCGACCGCTCGCACCCTCTTCCCCTACACAACCGCGCCGCCGCGAACCATCCGCCATCTGGATGAGACCGGCCTCACCGGGGACGCTTCAGCCGAGCCGGTCGAGCGCCGCGACGAGCGCGACGAGACCGCTCTGCTTGACGGTGCGCGTCTTGCGGAAGACGGCGCGGAGCTGCGTGCGCACGGTGCTGATCGCGACCCCGCGACGGTCGGCGAACTCCGCGGGGCTCTCGCCGCCCGAGATGGCGCACGCGAGCTCCACCTCTGCTGGAGAGAGCCGAAACGTCTGGTGGAGGTGCTCGCGCGCGGCGCGGCAGGGCGTGAAGACGTCGTGGATCTCGACGCGCGCTCCGCCGAGGACGGCCGGCATCACGAGCACGAGCGCGCCGGAGGCGGGGACGGGGGAGGGCACGCCGTGGGTCGACGCGCGCGCGACCGCCGCGACGAACTCCGGGTCGCGGCGAGCGTCGCGCAGCGAGAGCTCGCCGCGCGCGCGCACGAAGACGCGGTGCAGCCACCGATCGTCGCCGGAGGTCTCGAGGAGCCGCCGCCGCGGGCAGAGCCTGGCCGCCGCCACGGACCCGCGCGCCCGCTCGGCGAGCGAGGCGACCGTGAGGGCGTTGCGGATGTGGGGAAAATAGGCCTCGAGCGCGTCGGCGTCGCCCCGGTCGAAGTCGGGGGCACCTAGCGGCTTCATCATGCCGAGGGAGACCAGGTCGTCTCCGCTCTTCGAGAGGATGCCGCCCTGGAGATCCGAGAACCCGAATGGCCGGAACAGCTCGTGGATGAGCGGGCTCGACGCGCGGATCTCTGCGGTGATGACCTCGCGCCCGACGGCGCAGCGGCCCGCGGGTAGCCCGAGCCGGATGGCCCCATGGACGTAGGGATCCCGGTCGTGGAAGGAGGTGAGATAGGCGTGCTCGAACGCCGGCTCGAGGCCGCGCCAGCGCTGAACGGTGGTGTGCGCCGAGCGGGTCGTGATCCCGAGCGCCGCCGCACCAAAGCGCCCGGCCAGGTGGTCCAGCATGCCGTCGACCCCCCGCTCGAGGGACGCGGCGTAGAAGCCCTCCAGGTCGCCTGGCACTTTGGGAGGAGAACAGAACTCCGGTGAGGACCCCAAGGGGAGGGAAGCAAACTCTCGTCGTCGTAAGGTTGCGTCGCCGCGGCGGGGCCCCGAGCTCGCGTCGGCTCGCCAGAGGGCTTCGAGCCACAGCAAGAACCTTACAAATCCGTTAACATCTCGTGTGTCCAAGAGGAGGCGCGCTTCGCGCCGCTGGGTCGTCCAGCGGGGCCGCGCGGGTGACCGCTCGGCCTGTCGGCTGGGCACGAAGGGGGTTCGGCATGAACAAGCGGTCTCTAGGCGTAGGAATTCTCGGGGTCGTGGCGCTCGTCACGGCGAGCTCGTGCAGCTCCGTGGCCGACAAGGTCGACCGCGAGCGCATCGCGGGGGCGACGCTCCATTTCACGCCCGACGTCGCCAAGGGCAACGTCCCGAGCTGGTGGTACCAGTTCAAGACCGACGGCAGCCAGGTGCTCGCCTGCAACCTGAAGCCCGCCCGCTACACGGGCACGGGCTGGACGCTCGACGAGTCGGCGCGGACCGTGAAGGTCAACTTCGGCAGCGACTGGGAGAAGTACACCCTGACCGCCGACGATGACTCGTTCGAGGAGGGGCGCTTCGAGTACAAGGCGTCGCTCGGCAGCAAGTACGACATGGTGGGCAAGTGGGAGCGCGTGTCGAGCGCGCCGTGCATGAGCGGGTCGACGAGCACCGGCTCGAGCGGCGCGAAGGACGCCGGCACCTCGAGCACCACGAAGGGGTGCTCGGGCCGCGGCCCGACGACCTTCAACGGCACCTTCGGCTCGCCGTGCGGCACGACCCTCAGCGTCACTTCGTGCAAGTCGACGAGCACGACGCGCTACAGCTACCGTTGCGACCAGGCGTCGTGCACGTGGCAGGGCACCAACTGCGGCAAGGCGTGCGCCCCCGGCTCGAAGACCTCGTGCCCCGGCTGCACGACCCCCATCTGCCCGTAGGCGCTAGGCGCGCGCGGGCGCCCCGCGTCACCGCAGGGCGCGTGACTCGACGAACACCTGGCTCCGCGCCGTCTCCGAGCGCGCCGCGACATACGCGGCGAGCCCGCCGTGCACCACGCCCACGAACCCGGCGGGGCGCGTCGAGAGGAGGGTGGGCGGGGCCTCGAGCGAGGTCGCGCGCACGAAGAGGCGCGCGTCGTCTTCGACCCACGAGACGAGGCCTTGGCCGAGGGCAGGCTGGATCCACGGCGTCGCAGAGCCGATCGTGGGTCGCTCGTGGACGACCCGATCCGAGGCCACCGGGGCGTCGAAGCGCCCGACCTTGATCGCGTACGTGCCGAACTTCGGCTCGGGGTGGACCGCGCCGAAATCGGTGTACACGAGCAGCCCGTCGTCCGCGAGGAGCGGGAAGGCCTGCTTGCCCGGCGCGCTCCGCACCGTGCGCGCGCCGGTGGCGAGATCGACGACGACGACGTCGGCGGCGCGCGGCTCGGTGCGCGAGAAGACGCCCGTCGGGTCCTCGGCGAAATCGGTGTACGCGACGCGCCCCTTCCCGAGCGCGCCGAAGCGCTGCTGCCCCGGTCCCTCGCCGACCACCGCCACGGTGCGCGTGCTCGGCGTGAAGACCGCCACGTCCAGATCCGCGTCTTCGCGCTCGGGATCGTCGCGCGTGAACGTGTAGACCACCGCGTCCACGCCGACGCGCGGCTCGAACGCGCGCGTGTAGGCGCCGGGGATCGTGATGGGCTCCGCGCTGCCAACGCGCACACGCACGACGCCACGCCCGCTCGCGTCGACGGCCTCCCACGCGACGAGCCCGTCCCGCGCGGAGGGGCGCGTCGGGCGAGAGAGCGACTCGAGCTCGACGCGCTCCCCGGTGTCGAACGCGAGGCGGTAGAGGTGGCGATCTTGGCCCGAGACGTAGACGAGGCCGCAGCCGTCCTCGGCGAAGGGCATGTAGCCGAGCGGATCGAGCGGGTTGTCCGCCGCCGTGGCGGGCAGCGCCTCGCGCACGGCGCGCGCGCGGGCGGCGCAGGCCGTCGGGGCGGCCCCGCCCTCTGTGGGCGTGCTCGCG
>CAZHGG010000192.1:0-8852 GCA_964531755.1 uncultured Polyangiaceae bacterium | reverse complement strand
GGACGCGCCGTTCAACCCCTTCGCGGACATCGCGCTCGGGCCGCCCCCTCCGCTGCCCTCCACGCCGTTCGCGCCCACCTCGAGCCCGCGCGTCGCGCCGGGCGGCGCCCCCGCCGCGCCGGAGGGCCCGGTCAAGCCCGCGCTGAGCGAAGCGGACAGCGCCCTCTGGGACAAGATCGTCGCCAAGGCGGCCTCGATCGAGGAAGAGGACCACTACCAGGTGCTCGGGGTCGCGCCCTCGGCGGCGAAGGAGGAGATCCAGAAGGCCTTCTTCGCCCTCGCGAAGACCTGGCACCCCGACAAGCTGCCCGCGACCCTCGGCGACCTCCGCGACGCCTGCAGCAAGGTCTTCGCGCGCATCACCGAGGCGCAGGCGGTCCTGACCGACCCGGCCCGCCGCGACGAGTACGACAAGAACCTGCGCGACGGCACAGGCGGGGCCGCCGAGCAGGCCGAGGTGCAGCGCGCGCTCGAGGCGGCGAACGACTTCCAGAAGGCCCTCGTCTACCTGAAGCGCAACGACATCGCGACCTGCGAGGAGCTCGCGAAGAAGGCCCTCGCGGCCGACTCGACGCAAGCCGACTACCTGGCGCTCGTCACGTGGCTCGACGCGCAGAAGCCCCACAACCTGAACTTCGATCGCACGCGCGAGCTCATCTTGAAGCTCGACGACGCCATCCAGATGAACGGCAACTGCGAGCGCGCGCACTTCTACCGGGGCATGCTGCACAAGCGCACCGACAACCCGAAGCAGGCGCTGAAGGACTTCAAGCGGGCGGTCGAGCTGAACCCCCACAACCTCGACGCCGCGCGCGAGATCCGCCTCTACGGGATGCGGCAGCCCTCCTCCAAAGACGAGGGCTCCATCGGCGGGCTCTTCGGCCGCCTCTTCAAGAAGTAGCCGCGCACGCCCCATGCCCACGAGCTCCCCCGAAGCCGCGGCGCGGGCGCGGATCGTCCTCGGCACGATGAATTTCGGCGGGCGCGCGCGCGACGCGGAGCGCCTCGTCGCGCTCGCGCTCGAGCGGGGCGTGACGCGCTTCGACACCGCGAACCTCTACGGCGGCGGCGAGGCCGAGCGCATCCTCGGGCGCGCGCTCGGCGCGGCCCGTGAGCGCGTGTTCCTCGCGAGCAAGGTGGGCGCGCGGCCCGTCGGCCGCGGCGCGGAGGGCCTCTCACGCGCGCGCGTCCTCGCGGCGGTGGACGAGAGCCTCGCGCGGCTCCGCACCGAGCGCCTCGAGCTGCTCTATTTGCACGTCCCCGACCCCGCGGTCCCGCTCGAGGAGACCCTCTCGGCGCTCGCCGAGCTCGTGGAGCGCGGCAAGATCCTCGCGTGGGGCGCGTCGAACTACGCGGCCTGGCAGCTCGTCGAGCTCTTCGCGGCGGCGAAGGCGACCGGGCTCGCGCCGCCCGCGCGCGCGCAGCAGCTCTACAACGTGCTCGTGCGCCAGCTCGACGTCGAGTACTTCCCGTTCGCCGCGCGCTACGGGCTCGCCACCGAGGTCTACAACCCGCTGGCGGGCGGGCTGCTCACCGACCGGCACGCCGACGTGGACGCCGATCGCCGCGGCTCCCGCTTCTGGAAGAACGCTCGCTACGAGCGCCGCTACTGGAGCGCGCCCCTCTTCGCAAGACGCGACGCGCTCGCCGCGCTGGCGGCCTCGCGCGGGCTCTCCGTGCTCACGCTCGCGTACCGCTTCTTGCTCGCGCGCGGCGTGAGCGGGGTGGTGATCGGGCCTGGCTCGGAGGCCCACCTCGAGGAGGCGCTCGAGGCCCTGACCGAGCCGCTCGACCCAGCGACGATGGTCGCGATCGATGAGCTGCAGACTGCATGGACCGGGACCGATGCCTGCTACGCCCGCTGAGCCGGCCGGCCTCCCGTACGAGCTCGACGCGGCGCTCGCGCACTACCGCGCCCACGGCTACGCGAGGCTCGGTCGCCTCTTGGACGAGGCCACGCTCGCGCCTCTCCGCGCGCGCATCGACGCGCTCATGCTGGGCGAGATCACCTACCCGGGCGTCTTCTTCCAGCGCGACACCGAGACCGGCGAGTACGACGACCTCGCCTACGGCCGCGGGTACGAGGGACCATCGCTCAACTACCGCAAGGTCGAGAAGCTCGAGAAAGATCCGCTCTTCCTCGCGTGGATCGCGCACCCGTGGCTCGAGCCGCTCGCGCGCGCGGTCTACGGCGGCGACGTCACGCTCTACCGCGCGCTGGTGTTCAACAAGGCCGCGGCGACGGGCGGCTCGCGCCTGCCCTGGCACCAAGACGGCGGCGCCTTCTGGGGCCTCGACCGCGAGCCCGGGCTGCAGGTGTGGACGGCCCTCGACGACGCGCCCGAAGACGGCGGGTGCCTCGAGGTGGTGCCGGGCAGCCACGCCGCGGGCCTCGTGACGCCGCTCGGCGGCGTCGTGCCGGCCGAGGCCGTCGCCCGCGAGCGCCCCGAGGAGCGCTCGCTCCTCTTGCCCGCCGTGGCGGGCGAGGTGCTCCTCGTGCACAACCACCTGTGGCACCGCTCGGCGCGGAGCACCACAGGGAAGGCCCGGCGCGCGCTCACGGTCTGCTACCTGGACGCGCGCACCACGTGCCGCCGCAAAAAGCGCGCCCCGCGCGCGTTCTTCAAGGTGTTCCCGCGCGAGTAGTTTTCGCGCCCGGCACGATTCCCCCTTTACGTGCGGGCGGCCTGGCGCGATACCCGCGCCATGAGCGAGCGCCTCGTCCCGATGATCACCGCCGATGAAATCCGAGCCCGCACGGCCGAGCTCGGCAAGCAGCTCACCGCCGACTACAAAGACAAGTCCCTCGTGCTCGTGTCGGTGCTGAAGGGCAGCTTCATCTTCGCGGCCGACCTGATGCGCGCCATCGACCTGCCGTGCCGCATCGACTTCCTCGGCGTGCGCTCCTACGGCGCCGGCACGGAGACCAGCGGCGTCGTGCAGATCACGAGCGATCTCACCCGCCCGATCGACGGCCAGGACGTGGTCATCGTCGAGGACATCGTCGACACCGGCCTCACCATCGCGCACCTCATGGATCTCTTCCGCACGCGCAACCCGCGCAGCGTCAAGGTGTGCGCGCTGCTCCACAAGCCGGCGCGCGCGCGCGTGTCGGTGCCGGTCGACTACCTGGGCTTCACGATCGAAGACAAGTTCGTGGTGGGCTACGGCCTCGACTTCGACGAGAAGTACCGCAACTTGCCCTACGTCGGCGTGATCGAGCGCGACTGACGGACGCGCGCTCCGCTACTGCGCGGCCCAGCCGCCGTCCATGTTCCAGGCCACGCCGCGCACCTGGCTCGCGGCGTCGCTGCACAAGAACCCCACGAGCTGGGCGAGCTGCGACGTGGTCACGAAGTCGCCCGAGGGCTGCTTCTCGCAGAGGAGCGCGCGCTTCGCGGTCTCCTTGTCGGTGTCGTCTTGCGCGGCGCGCGCGTCGACCTGCCGCTCCACGAGCGGCGTGAGCACCCAGCCGGGACACACGGCGTTGCAGGTCACGCCGGTGCGCGCGGTCTCGAGCGCCGTCACCTTCGTGAGGCCCACGAGGCCGTGCTTGGCGGCCACGTACGCGGCCTTCTGCGGCGACGCGACGAGGCCGTGCACCGAGGCGACGTTGACGATGCGCCCCCAGTCGTTCCGCTTCATGTGCGGCAGCGCGAGCCGGGTCGTGTGGAACGCGGAGGTGAGGTTCACGGCGAGCACCGAGTCCCAGCAGTCGACCGGGAAGTCCTCCACGCTCGCCACGTGCTGGATGCCCGCGTTGTTCACGAGCACGTCGATGCCGCCGAACTCGACCTCCGCGTAGCGCGCGAGGTCCTCGATGTCGGCCGCGCGGCTCATGTCGGCGCCGTGGTAGCCCACTCGCGCGCCAGGCCGCGCCGCCGCCTCGACCTCGGCCCGAGGTCCGCGCTCGTCGCCGAAGCCGTTCAGCACCACGTGGGCGCCGTGGGCCGCGAGCACCTTCGCGATGCCGAGGCCGATGCCGCTGGTCGAGCCCGTGACGACCGCCGTCTTTCCCGATAGCATGCAGTTTACATCCTTCCTGGGGAGCGCGCCCCCCGACGTCTCGTCACGCGCGCGCCTCGCGCGCCTCGGGCCCGGTCCGCGCGCCCACGAAGTCGCGCACGAGGGGGTAGATCGACTCGCGCCAGCGCCGCCCCGAGAACACGCCGTAGTGGCCGCACCCCGCCGCGACGTGGTGCTTTCGGTGCTCGGCGGGCACGCCGGTGCAGAGCGCGTGGGCGGCCTGGGTCTGCCCGAGGCCGGCGATGTCGTCGTCGGCGCCCTCGATCGTGAGCAGCGCGGTGTCGCGGATGGCCGCCGGCCGCACGCGCTCGCCCCCGACGTCCCACGTGCCCCGGGCCAGCGCGAACTCCTGGAACACGAGCCGCACGGTCTCCAGGTAGTACGGCGCGTCCATGTCGAGCACGGCGTTGTAGTCGTCGTAGAAGCGCTCGTGCGACGCGCGCTTCGCCTCGCCGTCGCTCCCCGTGAGGTGCCCGAGCCAATACTCGACGTGGGCGTCGATGTGCCGCGACGGGTTCATGGCCACGAACGCCGAGAGCTGCAAGAACCCCGGGTAGACCCGGCGGCCGCGGCCCGGGTAGCGCCCCGGCACGGTCTTGATGAGGGTGCGCTCGAACCACGCGAGGGAGCGCTCGGTCGCGAGGCGGTTCACCTCGGTGGGGCTGCGCCGGGCGTCGACCGGGCCGCCCATGAGGGTGAGGGTGCGCGGCGTGGGCTCGCCGGCCTGCGCGAGCAGCGCGATCGCCGCGAGCACCGGCACCGTGGGCTGGCACACGGCGACCACGTGGAGCGCCGGGGCGCCGAGCAAGCGCACGAGCCGCTGCACCGTGTGCACGTAGTCGTCGAGCCCGAACGCGCCCTGCGCCACGGGCACCTCGCGCGCGCAGACCCAGTCGGTCACGTACACGTCGTGGTCGGCGAGCAGCGAGCGCACGGTGTCGCGGAGCAGCGTGGCGTGGTGACCCGACAGCGGGGCGCACAGCAGCACCTTCGGCTGAGCCCGCAGGCGCTCGGCGTGCGCGGCGTGCGCGGCGTGCGACGCGTCGAGCGGCTCGCGGACGAACCGCACGAGGCGGCAGAACGGCTCGGCGTGCACCACCTCCTCGGTGATCCGCACGTCGCCGCCCGCGGCGGTGGCGCGCGTGAGGCCGAACGCGGGCTTCTCGTAGCGCCGCGTCAGCCGGTGGAGCAGCGCGTGCCCGGCCCCCACCACGCGCGCGCCGGGCACGTGCGCGAGCGGGCTCTTCTCGTGGGTGAGGAGGCGGGCGGTGGCGCCGGAGACGCGGGCCACGGGGTCGAGGCACGCGCGCTGGAGCTCATGGAGGCGGTAGAGCATGGGTGGGGTGGGCGCGGGGTCGCGCGCAGACACCCAGTATGTGCACCTGCAACAATTTGTGCAACGCAATATTTACATTCAGAGGCGTGAGCCAGCTCACTTCGGCGCGTGCGGCCGCACGACTGGTGCGTCGCACAACCGCGAAGGAGGGGCTGGCGGGTGGCGCGCCCGGCCCCACGCGGGATCTCCGATCGCGTGGGCGACGCGGTGGGTGGCACCCGCCCGCGCCCGTCACGACGCGCAGGTTCCGACACGTGCTCGAGCGTTGTCGCACCCGTCGGGTTCCGGTACGACTCGGAGCATGCATCGCGCACGCTTCTTCGCGGCCGTGACCGTGCTCGGCTCCGTCGCCTGCGGGGATCCGTCGCCAAAGGTGCCCGCGCTCGCCGCCCCGCATCCCTTCCCCGGCGGCGCCGCTTCGTTGGCCACCGCCGAGCCCGCGGCAGGCAACAACAAGCCTCCGCTGCCGGCGGCGCCCGAGTGTGCGGCCACGCTCGTCACCCGTTCGGTTGTTGATCGCCTCGGTCGGAGAGCGAGCGACTGGACCCGCGTGGGCACCGTCGTGGTCAGGATGAAAGACCGTCGACCGACCCACTTCGACGTGAAGGATCGTGAAGGCGCGATTGTCTCTCGGCAAGACGCTCCCGAGACCGCGCCCGCCTTTCGCGACGCGGTCCGCGCGGAGGTGTGCCGGGTGGGCGGCGTGTCCGTCGTCGCCGAGGCCGAAGCGCCCCGAACGGCGCCCATGCGCTCAGCGTTTGGAAACCGGCAAGCCCGAGCGAGTCGGCCGATCTGGACTACGTATGCAAGGGGCCTCCCAAAGGCGTCGGGCAAGGGCTCGAGCCAGCCCAGCTCCGTGTCGTCGCGATCGAGGCCTACGAGGTGATGCTCGGGTCGCCGAGATGGCGCGGCTTCTTCCGCTCTCTCCACGACGAGATCCGCAAGAAGGACTCCAACGTGGACGAGGCTCGTCGCGCGAAGGCGGCCGAGCTTCGCTCCGCGGTGGCCGACTGCTGGTTTTCGAGCATTCTTGCGCCATGAAGTCGCGGGCGCGTTCCCGTCGTTCGGGTCGGGACGCTCGTTGTCTTCGCGTTCGTCCCCGTTGGGCGGAGGCACGGTGCAGGAAGGTACGGCCGGCGGGAGCGACGCTCTGCGGTGAACGGCGCGCGCACCGAGAGTCGCTCCCGCGTCCGGGTCAGTCCGTCGGTCGCGAAGCGCTCGCCTCGGCGTCGTCGCGGTAGTGCTTCGTCAACTTGCCGGTCTCGGTGTAGATCCCGGCCCGGACCGCCACCTGAAGCAGTTCCGTCCCCGTCATCTGCTGCATCTTCGCCAGCACGCGACGGCGCTTCCGGGTCTCCTCGTCGAGACCAGGCTCGTTCGGGTCGAGCTGGAGGTTGGCCGTCTTCTTCGGTCGCACCCCTCTATTGTGGTCGGAAGACGCCCACAACGCAACTTGGGTTCCGGATCGCAAGCTGCACGTGGCTTTGGCGCGAGATGCCGCTCCCAGGGTAGGCTGCCGGGCCCTCAACGAAACCACAGCGGACGGAGTCGTACCGGACGGGGGTCTCGGGGTCGTTTTCCAGGGACTCGAAGTAGAGGTTGAGCACGGCGCAGTCGAGCTTCCGGAGCTTCTGTTCCGGCGTGTTGCCCTTGT
The DNA here is from genome assembly GCA_964531755.1 of uncultured Polyangiaceae bacterium. Classification (GTDB taxonomy): domain Bacteria; phylum Myxococcota_A; class Polyangia; order Polyangiales; family Polyangiaceae; genus JAAFHV01. The sequence goes on along the minus strand of CAZHGG010000192.1, from coordinate 1,836 downwards.
TACTGGGGAGCGGGTCACCGGTCTCGTCGTGGACGCGCTGAAGCAGCGTGTAGGCGACGGCCAGCTCGTCGGTGAACCGGGTGTCCATCAGGTCGAAGCAGTTCCCGAGCTGGATGAGCGCCCCGACGATGGCGGGCTTCCTCGCCCTGCCTCTCTTCACCTGGGTCTCGGCGAACTTCATCGCGCGGTCGGCGCCGTACTCCCAAAAGTAGATGCCCTTGCCGAGCCAGTCGTAGTCGTTCTCGCTTTTTTTGAACGCTTCGCCGGCCAGAACGCGCTCGGCGACGGTTGCATCGCACCCGTGGTACGCGATGATCGTCCGGTCGTACTTCACGACGCATCCCCCGGAAGACCCGCCGGCACCCGCTTCCTGGTAAGGCGTTCGAGTCTCATCCGACGGATCTTCTCCCGCTCATTCAGCGCCGCCACGGCGTGCGGCGTTGCCTTGGCGATCAAGCCGCTGAAGTCGAACTCGGAAGTCTGGCTGCCCTTGCTGCCCTTGGGGCCACGTCGCTCGATGCGTCGAAGGAAGCCCTCGTCGTGGAGACGAGAGATCCGCTTCTGCACGGTCCTCGGGCTCACTCCCATTGCCTTCGCGATGCTGCCCTTCGACGGGTGCGGAAGCTTGCCGGGCGCGAACCAATGCTTCGCGATGTGGAGGATGATGTTGATGTCGAGGGCGTCCAGTCCGAGCGCTTCCTGGCGTTCCAGAATGATCGACGGTAGCGCCACCCAGCCGGCACGGATGAGATCTCGACCCCACTTCGCGTCGAGCTGGGTGACCCGCTTGGTGTCCAGCGGCTCGGGCAACGGGTCGACCCCTCGCGGTGTCTCGACCAAGGTGGCCTTCCGGGATACCTCCGACTTGGGCTTCGGGGCGCTTTTTTTCAGCGACGACATGACTTTGGTTGTAGCCGCGGCAAACCTGTCGCTCAAGGCGGATGGGGAGGCCCTTGGTTCTCCGGCCCCCAGCGGCCAGGTGCTCGGGGCCGGAGAATCCCGGTACTGCGGGCCGGCGACGCTAGGGTCTCTCAAATTAGAGCACAACGTCGTAGAGCCAGCGCGCAGACCCAGCGGTGACACCAAGGATATTTCTATGGGGCGTGGGGAGAACCACTGTTCTCCCCATCGGGTGCTCTTCTCGCTCGATCGGGAGCGCGTCGCTCGCGCCCAGCTCTGGCGTGACTCGCGTGACGGCGCCTCGACGGCGGGGCACGTCTAGCGCTAGAGGAGCGGCCATGAGCACGAAGCGACTCCTGTTCCTCGAGAGCCTCCTCCAGAAGGGCACCGACGACCCCATGGCGTACTACGGCCTGGCGATGGAGTACCGCGGCGCGGGCCGCGTGGAGGACTCCCTCCGCGTGTTCGGCGAGCTCAAGGCGAAGAAGCCCGACTACGTCGCGATGTACCTCATGTGCGGGCAGCTCCTCCAAGAGGCCGACCGCAAGGACGAGGCCCGCGTGTGGCTCGAGGAGGGCATCGGCTGGGCGAAGAAGACCGGCAACGGCCACGCCCAGGGCGAGCTCGAGTCGGCGCTCGCGGCGCTGCAGTAGCGCTCGGCGGGGGCGCTCAGCGCGGGCGCTCGGGGCCCGCGTCGCCGCAGGAGCCCCAGGGTGTCCAGCCGGCGTCCTCGCACACGAAGAGGTCTTCGCAGCCGCAGCAGCCCGTCGCGCACGCGAAGCCGGTCGCGAGCGGGCAGTCGGGGGGCTGGAGCGGGCGGCAGCCAGGCCCGCCCGAGGCGCCCGGCGGGAGCACGAAGCCGGCGTCGCGGGGCGTCACCGCCGCGTCCGGCGGCGGCGTGATAAACAACATGCTGATGCTGTATCAGCGATGGTG
>CAZHGG010000191.1:0-8854 GCA_964531755.1 uncultured Polyangiaceae bacterium | reverse complement strand
ACGACACGTACTTCGTCGTGGCCCACTTCCACTACGTCATGGTGGGCGGCACGGTCATGGGCTTCGTCGGCGGGCTCCACTACTGGTGGCCGAAGATCACGGGCAAGCTCTACGAGGAGAAGCCGGCCGTCGCGGGCTGGGCGCTCGTGTTCATCGGTTTCAACATCACGTTCATGTCGCAGTTCGTCCTCGGGTCGCGCGGCATGCCGCGCCGGTACTACGACTACCTCCCCGAGTTCCAGGGCCTCCACCAGATCTCCACCGTGGGCTCGTGGGTGCTCGGCGTGGGCTTCGTCATCCTGCTCGTGAACTTCGCCCGCTCGCTCTTCAGCGGCGCCAAGTCTCCCCGCAACCCGTGGGGCTCGGCCGCCCTCGAGTGGCAGACCGCGACGCCGCCTCCGCTCTACAACTTCACCGAGACGCCCGTCATCACGCGCGGCCCGTACGAGTACCACCTCGCCACCGACGAGGAGCTGGCCGAGGACTGAGCGTCACGGCGCGATGCTCGCGCCGTGCGTAGGCCTCCCGCCTCGCCTCGATCTTCCGACTCTCTCGACTCACGCTCGCCTCGGAGACACGAACACTCATGAGCACCGAAGCCGCGGCCGCAGAAGGCCACGAAACGCCCGGAAACGACGGGCACGGTCACGACGACCACGGGCACCACGGCCCGAAGTGGCTTCAGCACCACTTCGACACGCCCGTCCAGCAGTTCGAGACTGCCAAGCTTGGGATGTGGGTCTTCCTGGTCCAGGAGATCCTCTTCTTCAGCGGGCTCTTCGTCGCGTACGGGGTCTTCCGGAACTGGTATCCGGAGATGTTCGTCGCCGCGTCGCACCAGCTCAACAAGGAGATGGGCGCGACCAACACCGTCGTGCTCCTCTTCTCGAGCTTCACGGCGGCGCTCGCGGTGCGCTCCTCTCAGCTCGGCAAGCGCGCCGAGACCGGGCGCTACATCGTCATCACGATCTTGTGCGCGTGCGCGTTCCTCGTGATCAAGTACTTCGAGTACACCCACAAGATCCACGCGGGCCTGCTCCCCGGCGATCTCTTCCACCCGAACGCCGAGCACCTGAAGCACGGCTCGGAGCCGCTGCCCGAGAACGCCCACATCTTCTTCTCGCTCTACTTCGTCATGACCGGCATCCACGGTCTCCACGTCGTGATCGGGATCGGCATCTTCATCTGGATTTACATCCGCAACTGGCGCGGGGACTTCTCGAAGGAGTTCTTCACGCCGGTGGACCTGGCCGCCCTCTACTGGCACCTCGTCGACCTCGTGTGGATCTACCTCTTCCCCCTCATGTACCTCATCTGAGCGAGCGAGAACGACCATGAGCGCACACGAAAGCCACGACGACGGCGCCGTTCACACGCACGTCTCCTCGATCCCGTTCTACGTCGGCGTGTTCGCCGCCCTCCTCACCCTGACCGCCCTCACCGTTGGGCAGTCGTATGTCGATCTCGGCCGCCTGAACCTGGCCGCCGTCGTCATCATCGCGAGCCTGAAGGCGACGCTCGTCGTGCTGTTCTTCATGCACATCCGCCACGACGCCAAGTTCAACGGCCTCATGGTGCTCGCGTGCATCGGGTTCATCGGCATCTTCTTCGCCTACACGTTCAACGACGTCGGCCGCCGTGGCGAGTTCGACAAGGACGAGAACGTGCCGATCAACCCCCGCACCGGTGAGGTCGCCCCCGGCTCGATGAAGAAGTAGCGGCGCCCCGCGTCGACTCGCCGAGCCCGGCCCTCACGGCGCCGGGCTCGACGCGTTTTGTGCGCCGTGGTGGCTGCGCGCGACGCTCCACGCGCGGGCCTCGCCGCCCTCCCGTGTGGTAGCGTGCGACGCTTCCATGGCGGTCGACGCTGACCTCGAGGGCCGCGCCCTGCGACTGCTCACCCGCGCCCTGCCGGTGGGTGCGCCGACGTTCGCGCTCGCGTTCTTCACCCTCCGGGCCGTCGTGCGTCGCGTGGGGCACGCCGCGGCGGCGCTCGACGACACGTACATCCACTTCCAATACGCGCGCGCGATGGTGGAGGGGCACCCCATGCGGTTCCAGGCGGGCGAGCCCATCTCGACCGGCGCCACGAGCCAGCTCTGGCCGGCGGTGCTCGCCCCGTTCTACGCGCTGGGCTTCCATGGGGACGCCCTCATGTGGCCCGCGTGGGGTTTGTCGTTCGCCTGTCTCGCCGGGCTCGCGTACGAGACCGCCAAGCTCGCGCGTGGCCTCGTCTCCGAGAGCGTGGCCGTGGCGGCGGGCGCTTTGGTGCTCACCTTCGGCGGCCACGTGTGGTGCGCGGCCAGCGGCATGGAGGTCATCCCGTTCGCGTGGCTGCTCGCGCGCTCCGCGCGGCGCGGCGCGGAGTGGTGCGAGGCGCGCCCCTCCGGGCGCACGCGGGCGGCATGGCTCGAGCTGTGCGCCCTGGCGCTCGCCGCGCCGCTCATGCGCCCCGAGGGCGCGCTCGCCTCGGGGCTGCTCGGCGTCGCGGTGCTGTCGTACCCGCGCCGCCCAGGAGTCGCCGGGCGCCTCGAGGGGCTCCTGCCGCTGCTCGGCCTCGCGCTCACGCCGCTCTTGCTCCTCGCGCTCACGGGCAAGGCCACCTCGAGCACCACGCAGGTGAAGCTCGCGATAGGCAACCCGTACCACCCGCTCGCCGCCACCTTCAGCGCCAACGCGCGGGTGCTGTTCCGCACCATCCTGAACGGGGAGGTGTGGTCGACCGAGTTTCTCCCCCGGGGCGGGGCGGGGATCGCGGTGGCGGGGCTCGTGGCGGTGTCGGTACGCGGCGTGATGACGCGCAGGGTCGACCGCGCAATGGCGGTGCTCGCGCTCGCCCTGGCCATGTTCGCGCCGTGCGCCTACGTGACGTTTCTTGCCAATCGGCTCCGCTACTTGTGGCCATTCGCGTCCGGCTGGCTCGTGGGCCTGGCCTGCCTGGCCGAGCTCGTGGGCGCGCTCCTTGGGCGGGCTCGACGGAGCTATGCCCTGGCCGGCCCGGCCCTCGCGTTCGGCCTCGCGGGGATGTTCGCGATGCGGCTCGACTGGGTCATCGACGACGTGGCCAACTCGGCCAGCGCCATCGCGCGGCAGCACGGCGAGGTCGCCCGCTACGTGCGCGAGCGCCTCCCGCCCGACGCCCGCGTCGGGCTGAACGACACCGGGGCGATAGCCTACTTCGGTGAGCGCAAGACCTTCGACATCGTCGGCCTCACCACCCCGAGCGAGGCGCGCTACTGGGTGGGCGGCGCGGCGGCGCGCTTCGAGCACTACGAGCGGCTCGCGCGGGACCCCGCGACCGCCGGCGCGCTCCCCTCGCACTTCGCGGTGTATCCCGAGTGGCTCTCCTGCCCGCCGGTCCTCGGCGAGCGGCTCTTCGAGTCGACCGTGCGCGACGCGTCGATCCTCGGCGGCGTGAGCATGGTGGTGTTTCGTGCAAACTACACGCTGTTGGGGACGGGCGAGGCGCCGGTGGCGCCGCTGCCGCCCGTGGTCGACACGCTCGACGTCGGGGATCTCGAGTCGGAGGCCGAGCACCAGTACGCGCTGCTCGGGGCGGCCGAGGGCGAGCAGGTCGCTGAGTCGGGAGAGCTCGGCGAGGGGGCCCTCGCGAGGCGGGTGGCCGACGGGGGCCGCACGAACCGGCGGCGCGAGCGGTTCTGGGCGCGGCTCGTCCCCGGGCGCCGGCACGTGGGGCTCGTGCGCCTGCGGGCGGCCAGCGACGGCGACGGCGACGTGACGGTGCGCGTGCTCGCGGGGGGCCGCGACGTAGGCGGGTTCACCGCGAGCACCGGCGACTGGACCGAGGAGCCCCTCGAGATCCCCGCGGAGGCCGCGAGGGAGCGCACCGAGCTCACCCTGGTCGCCGCCCACGGCGCCCTGACGGTATTTCACTATTGGCTCGCCGAGGCGAACACGCCCTGACGGGACGGGGTCCGCGGCCACCTGTTGATTCCACGAGGTCCCCGGCACGGCATTGACACGGCGCCGCGTGGAGCGTCGACTACTGCCATGCGCAGGGCACGGGCGGGGTGGGCGTGGGCGCTGGCGGGGCTCGTCGCGGGGTGTCAGGGGGCGCCGCCTAAGGCGCCGACGCGCGAGGTGGCTCAGGACATCCCCGACGTCGACGGAAAGAACCTCTCCGGGGAGGAGGAGCTCGGCGCGCTGCTGAAGGGGAAGGCCTCGCTCGGCCCCGCGCGCGGCTCCCACCGAGTGGCCGTGCCCCCGTTCAAGCTCCACGCGCGGCCCGACGTCGCGCGCGAGCGGCAGTACCTCGGCGGCTCGGTCGCGGAGCTCTTCGCGTCGCGCCTCACGCACACCGACGGCGTGTCCGTGCTCGAGCGCTCGGAGCTCACGAAGATCATCGAGGAGCTCCACCGCGACAACGAGGTCTCGGCCGCGGGGGCTCAGAAGCTCGCCGCCACCGGCCGCCTCGTGGGCGCCGAGTTCCTGGTGCTCGGCGGCCTTCACGAGCGCGACCTCGAGCACTTCCACGCGGTCATCCGGCCCGTGCGCGTGGAGGACGCGGTCGTGCTGCCCACCGTGGAGTTCGACCTCGACGCGAGCGCGACCGGGGGGCCCGAGCTCGACGCGGCGGTCGCGAAGATCCTCGACAAGGTGGGGGTGGCCGGGGCCCCGCCGCCGCCCGCCAGGCCGCTCTCGCCGGCCGCGCTGCGCTCGCGACCCACGCCCGTGAGCTCCAGTACCAGGGAGATCTCCTGAAGGCGCAGCCGCTCTACGCGAAGGCGCTGGCGGAGCCGTCGGACCAATACCGGCTCGAGGGCGACTACATCCGCCTCATGCTCGACCTCGGGATGACCGAGTGGGCGCTCGCGCGGACCTCGCAGGTGTTGTCTCGCATCCCGGCCTCGGCCGCCGCCGCGTGCGACCGCGCGGCTGTGACCACGCAGCGCGCGCGGGCCACCGAGATCGCGGACGGCCCGGCGGCGCTCGGTGACGCGCGTGAGGCCGTGCGGCTCGCCGCCACCTGCGGCGATCCGGTGATCCTCGGCGGCGCGCTCGTCGTGTACGCGAACGCCGTGAGCCGGGTGCACTACCCGAGCCGCGCCGCCGCGCTCGCCCAGGCGAAGCGGCTCGCCGACGGCAAGAGCGCGTGGCTCTCGTGCTGGGTCGACGGGAACCTCGGGTAGGACAGCGACACGCGGCTCGCCGCCGCCGGCAGCGAGCTCGATGCAATCTACACGAAAATCGCGGAGCAGTGCGAGGCGGCGGGCAACCTCCGGATCGCCGCGATCCAGGCCTCCAACGCGGCCTACTCCGCCTGGCTGCCGTCGCGCCGCACGGAGATGTTCGCCCGGGCCGCGAAGCTCGCGGAGCGCGCGGGCGGCCGCACGCTCGACAACCAGCTGTTCGCCGTGGCCGACGATCTCCGGGGCGCGGGCAAACCGTCGGAGGCCGACGCGCGGCTGCTCTCGGTCATCGCGTCGCACCTCGGCTCCATCCTCGAGCTGACGGGCGCGGTGGTGGAGCCCGAGTCGCGCCTCGACGACGAGCTGCTGCGCCGCGCCAAGGTCGCGAAGCCCACCGTCGCGGCGCGCACCGTGTCGGAGGACGAGAAGCTGGTGCTCACCGCGCACCGCAAGGGGCTCGCCGCCGCGCTCCGCAAGTGGGCCGACCGCACGCGCGCCGAGTCGCGCCAGCAGGCCGACTACTACGTGGCGATCGTCGACGTGCTCGACCCGCCCCGCGAGCCGGCCCTCACCGACGCGAAGGCCGCGATCACGCGGCGGCTCGAGCGCGCGAAGCTCCCCTACGAGGCCATCCTCGCGGCCACGGCCCCACCGCTCCGCGGCTCCGGGGCCGACCTCGAGTCGGCGTTCTGGGCGCTCACCGAGCTCTACTGGCTCACCGTCGAGGGTTCGCAGGACAGGGCCCGCGAGGTGCTCGGCGCCGCCCGGAAGGTCGCGGAGTGGACCCAGGCGCCCAACCTGCTGCGCGAGATCACGCAGTACGAGGCGCGGCTCTACCTGCGCGCCAAGAACCCGGGCGCGGCGACGGAGCGGCTGCGCGCGGCGGCTGCGCTCGTGAAGGACTCGCCCGGGCAGAGCGCCGCGCTGCTCGACCTCGAGGTCGAGGCCGCCGCGCGCGATCCGAAGGCGATCGCCGAGCTCCGCGCGAGGCAGGTCGAGCTCGGCCAGAAGGAGACTCCGGCGCGCCTCGTGTGGACCGTGTACCTGGCCGAGGACGCCGGCTGGAAGGCCGGCGCGAGGGACTTCCGCGAAGGCGTCGCTCGCCTCATCAAGGTCTCCGAGGAGCTCGAGGGGCAGGGCGCGTTCGAGGCCTCCGCGCTCGCGCTCCAGCGGGCGGCGCAGCTCTACGACGACGGCACCCACTCCGACGGGAGCGCCGAGCACGTGCGCCTCGGTCTCCGCCGCGCGACCGTGCTCGACAAGACGGGAGACCCTCTCCGGGCGCTCGAGGCGCGGGTCGACGTGCTCGGGGACATTCGCGCGATGATCTGGCACACGTACCGCGGCGGCGCGAACGACGTGATGGCGAAGAGCCCCATCGCGGCGGAGCAGATGAGAGACGTCCGCGCCCGCCTCGACGCCCTCGTCGCGGAGGGGCGGCTGCGCGACGCCGCGCGCATCGCGGGCAAGCTCCCCTCCGCCGCGCCGGGCGCGCAGGCGGTGGTGCGAGCGGCGCTCGGCTGGGCGAACTCCTTCAAGGACAGCGCCGAGTTCCCGCGGCTCGCGGCGATCCTCCACCAGCGTGTGGCGGCCGAGACGAAGGACGACGCGGAGCGCAAGCGCGAGATCGGCCTCGCGCGCGATCTCTTCGTCGAGGCGAAGTCGACCACCGAGGCGACCTTCGCCGAACGCCAGCTCATGGAGCGAGCCGAGACCGAGGCAGAGCTCTGGGCCCTCGGCGACGCGTGCTGGGGCTTCGCGGGCACCTCCCCGGTCGATCGCGCCGACTGCGTCATGGGCGTCGGCCTCTACCTGTTGCGCGGCTCGCGTCACGTCACCGACAAGGAGCGCGCGCGGAGCGTCATCGCGCGGGGCCGCGAGGCGCTGCCCGGGTTCGACGCCGCCTTCGGTGTCACCGAGCGCTTTCGCTTCCGCACGCACCTCGGCGTGCTGGCGGCGGAGGTCGGCGACGTGCCCACGTTCGACCGCATGCTCGAGGACATCCGCGACTACTACGTGCGACAGCAGCCCGACGCCTACCAGTGGGTGTCGTTCCTGTCGTCGTTCGCGTCCGCCGCCGTGCGGTTCGACCCGAAGCGCTCGGTGACCCTGTGGCGCGAGTTCGACGCAGCGCACGGCGCGAGCGACTACTGGCGAGCCGGCCAATACGCGGACGTCGCCAAGACCGCGCGCCTCGCGCGCGACGCAGAGGCGGAGCGCTTCTTCCTCGAGGCCGGCCGCGCCGCGGCGCAGCGCGCCCCCGGGCAGGCGTACCGCTACGATCTCCACGCCGCGCGCGTGGCGATCGAGGCGAAAGACTGGCGCGCCGCCGGCGCCGCGTACAAAGCGATGGCCGCGACCGTCGAGCGCATGACCCCGCGGTCGGCCGTCATCCACGCGGTCGCCTTGACCGACGAGGCGGTCGTGCTCGGCCTCGCGCGCGACTGGGCGGGCGCCGACAAGGTGCTCGCACCCCACACGAAGGTGTGGATGAAGGCCCTCGCCGACGGCGCGCCGCTCGACGCGCCGTGCACGCGCGCCCGCGCGCTCGAGGTCGCCGCGGCCGTCGACATGAAGCTCGCGCAGTGCGCCGAGGGCAAGCAGAAGCGCGAGGCGGCCAACCGCGCGCGCGCCCTCTGCACCGCCCCCCTCGACGACGGCTCGTGGAGCGAGGGCCCCGGCCCGGCGTTTCGCCTCGAGAACGCATGCGCCCGCGCCCCCGAACTCTCCGTCCAGAACCTCATGTCAGGGACCCCATGATGCGAACGCCCGCCCGCGCCCCCTCCCGTCTCGCGCTCCACGTCGTCGGCCTCATTGGCCTCGGCCTCGCGCTCTCCTGCAAAGCCGGCGAGGGCGGCGTGGCCGTCAAGGAGCCCGCTCCGCCCGTCGCGGCGGCCCAGTGCGCCAGCGGCCCGGTCGCCGGCACCTTCGGCGTGGTGCCGCTGCGCAACAAGACCAAGCGCGAGCTGTCGCTCGACGGGAGCGACGACCTCGTCATGGCGGCGCTCTCGGGCACCGGCTGCTTCACGTTGGTGGAGCGCGCGCAGATCTCCGCGCTGATAGGCGAGCTCAAGCTCTGCGCGGACTCGAACCCCGACAAGATCTACTTCGACTGCAAGGGCAGCTTCGCCAAGCAGGGGAAGATCTTGGGTGTCTCGCGCTTCGTCCTCGGCGACGTCGACGCGTTCGAGCCCGACGTGAAGGGCGCAGACCTGGCTCTCAAGGTCCCTGGCCTGCCGGGCATCGAGGCCGGGCGGTCGTACGCGGCCCTCACGCTGAACCTGCGCGTGGTGGACGTGGAGTCGGGGAACGTGCTCGCCTCGGAGATCGTGCACGCGACCGTCCCGGCGGACAAAGCGGGCCTCAGCGCGTCCACCGGCGGGCTCGATCTCTCCGTGGCCGTGAAGAACAAGACCCCCTTCGGCGAGGCGCTCGATACCGTGCTCCGCGCCGGCGTGGGGCGTCTGCAGGCCAAGCTCCGTTGACCCTCCTCGGGGGGCGCGCGGGCCGCGCTATTTCTTCGTGCGGCAGGCCTTCAGGCTCGAGCCCTCGACGCCGTTGCACGACTCCGACGAGGCGCAGTCGGTCTGCTCCACACACGTCTTCAGGCACACGACCGCGCCCGCGCTGTTCTGGCTGCAGACCGCCCCGCTCTCGCACTCGGTGGTGCTGCCACGCGTCGTGCACGCGTCGCCCACCTTCGC
>CAZHGG010000190.1:0-8860 GCA_964531755.1 uncultured Polyangiaceae bacterium | reverse complement strand
ATGGAGGGCGCGGAGATCCCCTCCACGTGGAGCCAGCTCGCCACCGACATCGTCATCTCGAAGTACTTCCGTAAGGCGGGGATCCACGGAAAGAAGGAGGACGGCGAGCGCAGCGTCCGCCAGGTCGTCCACCGCATCGCGCACACCATCCGCGAGGCTGGCGATCGCTTCGGCGGGTACTTCGCGGCGAAGGCCGACGCCGACGCCTTCGAGGCCGAGCTCGCCTACCTGCTCGTCCACCAGCACGGCGCGTTCAACTCGCCCGTGTGGTTCAACTGCGGCCTCTTCCACGAGTACGGCATCGTCGGCTCCGGCGGCAGCTGGGCGTGGGACGTGGACAGCGATCCACGCAGCAACGCGACCCTCGAGAGCGCGAACGCCTACGAGCGGCCCCAGTGCTCGGCGTGCTTCATTCAGTCGGTCGACGACGACCTCATGAGCATCTACGAGCTCATCAAGAACGAGGCGCGCCTCTTCAAGTACGGCTCGGGCACGGGGTCGAACTTCAGCGCGATCCGCGGCCGCCAGGAGAAGCTCTCGGGCGGCGGCACCTCGAGCGGCCTCATGAGCGTCCTCGAGGTCTTCGATCGCGCGGCGGGCGCGACGAAGAGCGGCGGCACCACGCGGCGCGCGGCCAAGATGGTCTGCCTCGACATGGACCACCCCGAGATCGTCGACTTCATCAACTGGAAGGTGCGCGAGGAGAAGAAGGCCCACGCCCTCATCGCCGGCGGATACTCCAGCGATTTCAACGGGGAGGCCTACCACACGATCAGCGGCCAGAACTCGAACAACTCGATCCGCGTGACCGACGAGTTCATGAAGGCGGCGCTCGCGGGCGGCACCTGGCAGACCATCATGCGCACCACCGGCGAGGTGTGCGAGACCCTCGACGCGAAGGACGTGTGGCGTCAGGTGGCCGAGGCCGCGTGGGGCTGCGCCGATCCCGGCGTGCAATACGACACCACCATCAACCGGTGGCACACCTGCCCGAACAGCGGGAAGATCCGCGGCTCGAACCCGTGCTCCGAGTACATGTTCCTCGACGACACGGCGTGCAACCTCGCCAGCATCAACCTCACCAAGTTCCTCCGCGACGAGGGGCACGAGGGCGGCTGGTTCGACGTCGAGGCGTTCCGCCGCGCGTGCCGCACGTTCTTCGTGGCGCAGGAGATCCTGGTCGATCTCTCGTCGTACCCCACGAAGCAGATCGCCGAGAACAGCCACGACTACCGCCCCCTCGGGCTCGGGTACGCCAACCTCGGCTCCATGCTGATGCAGATGGGCGTGCCCTACGACTCCGACGAGGGGCGCGCGATCGCCGGCGCCATCACGTCGATCATGTGCGGGCAGGCCTTCGCCACGAGCGCGGAGATGGCGCAGGCGAAGGCGCCGTTCAACGGATTCGCCGCGAACCGCGAGCCCATGCTCCGCGTGATGGGCATGCACCGCGAGGCGGCCTACCAGATCCACCGCGAGCACTGCCCCGCCCCGCTCTACCGCGCGGCGTGCGAAGACTGGGACCGCGCGGTGAAGCTCGGCGAGGCGCACGGGTATCGCAACTCGCAGGCCACGGTGCTCGCGCCGACCGGCACCATCGGCCTGCTGATGGACTGCGACACGACCGGCGTCGAGCCCGACTTCGCGCTCGTGAAGTTCAAGAAGCTCGCCGGCGGCGGCTACTTCAAGATCGTCAACCAGTCGGTGCCGGCCGCCCTCCGCAAGCTCGGCTACTCCGAGCGCGAGGCCCAGGAGATCGTCGCCTACGTCTCCGGCACGAACACGCTGCTCGGCGCGCCGCACATCAACCGGCGCACCCTGAAGGAGCGCGGCCTGACCGACGCCGACCTGGCGAAGGCCGAGGCGGCCCTGCCCGGCGTGTTCGACCTCGACTTCGCCTTCGGCCCGTGGGTCCTCGGCGAGGAGACCTACGAGCGCCTCGGCCTCGCGAAGGAGCAGCGCGGCAAGGGCTCGTTCCTCGAGCAGCTCGGGTTCACGAAGACCCAGATCGAGGAGGCGAACGAGGAGATCATCGGCCGCATGACGATCGAGGGCGCGCCGTACCTGAAGCCGGCGCACTACCCGGTGTTCGACTGCGCGAACCGCTGCGGCAAGACCGGCGAGCGCTTCCTCGCGCCCATGTCGCACATCAAGATGATGGCCGCCGTGCAGCCGTTCCTCTCGGGCGCCATCAGCAAGACGGTGAACCTCCCGAACGACGCCTCGGTCGATGACGTGGCGCGCGTCTACGAGGAGGGCTGGCGCCTCGGTCTGAAGGCCGTGGCCCTCTACCGCGACGGGTGCAAGGCCTCGCAGCCCTTGTCGACCTCGAGCAAGGAGAGCAAGGACGACGCGCTCGAGGCGAAGCAGGCGGCGAAGAACGCGGCGCACGCCGACACCCTCACGCCCATTCCGCGCACCGCGGCCCCGCAGGAGGCGACGCAGCTCGCGCTCCCCATGAAGGGGCGCCCCGAGGGGCTCCGCGTCCGGCTCCCCAAGAAGCGTGTAGGCTTCACGCAAGAGGCGCGCGTCGGCGGCCACAAGATCTTCCTCCGCACCGGCCAATACGAGGACGGCACGCTCGGGGAGATCTTCATCGACATGCACAAGGAGGGCGCCGCCTTCCGCTCGCTGATGAACTGCTTCGCCATGAGCGTGTCGGTCGGCCTCCAGTACGGCGTGCCGCTCGAGACCTACGTGAACCAGTTCACCTTCACGCGGTTCGAGCCCCAGGGCCAGGTGGAGGGTCACCCCTACATCAAGCTTTCCACCAGCATCGTCGACTACCTGTTCCGGGTGCTCGGCGTGGAGTACCTGGGCCGCTACGACCTCGCGCACGTGAAGCCGGAGGGTGACTCCACCCAACACGTGGGCTTCGTGGGCGGCGGCCTCGCCGAGGACCCCGAGACCGAGTCGCTCGCGTCGTCACGGCTCGCCGTCGGACGGAGCGCGGCGATGTCCGAGACCCTCGAGCAGCGGCTCCCGGGCCGGCACGACGAGGGCGGCGCGCAGGCCTCGCCGCTCGACGCGCAGCTCGACGCGATGATGGGCGACGCGCCGGTGTGCGACGTGTGCGGCCACATCACGGTGCGCAACGGCGCCTGCTACAAGTGCCTCAACTGCGGCAACTCGATGGGCTGCTCCTGAGCCCCTGACGCCCGCCGCTCCCCGATCCGGGTGAGCGCTCGAAGGCCTCGCGCTCTCCGCGCGAGGCCTTCGCGCTTCGGGGCGACACGCGTGCACTCTGCACGCATGTGGGTCGCGTGTCGCGGGCTCCGGTCAGGGGCAGGCGTAAGTGCCGACGACCATCTTGGTCGCGGCGTTGTAGTACTTGTCGGTCGAGAAGAACGTGGGCGAGCCCCCGCCGGTGCCCTTCTGCACGCACCACACCTCGATGTCGGCCGGCGACTCGCCGGCCTCGTCGAACTCGAGCGGGCTCGAGGCGCCGTTCAGATCGAGCTCGCCGCCGGCGCGGATGATGGGGCCCGCGACGTCGATGCCGCCCGGCCCCACCTCGACGGCCGAGGGCGGCACCACCCGCGTGGCCTTGCGCACGCCCGCCGCGATTCCGGCGCCGGTGGGCAGCCCGTCGGTGACGTAGCCGAGCCCGTAGAGGAGCACGTAGGCCGCGTCGTACGCGCCGGCGGTCCCGAAGGTCGTCGCGCCTGAGGTGTCGGCCGGGAACCGCGTGTTGTACCGCAGGATGAACTTGTCGGTGACGCTGTTGCGCCGGCCGGGCGCCGTGCCGCGGATGCGCGACCGTAGCGGGTTGGGTGGCGCGACGGCGTCGTCGTCCTTGACGACCGCGATGAGCCTGTCGGCCTTGAGCCCGTCGCTCAGCACATACATCGGCCTAGGCTCTGGGCCACTCCAGCCGGTCTCGATGGGCCGAATGAGGCCGTCGACGGTCTCGTTGGTGCCGGCGATCACGATGATGTGCGGCTTGAACGTGAGGGTCGCCGCCACGAACGGCGCGAAGTCGAAGCCCGCGTCGGTCTTGTACTCGAGGCCTCGGTAGAACGCCGTGTTGGCGGGATCGCTCAGCTTCTTCCCATTGAACGTGAGGTTCTCGACGAGCTGGTCGCGCAGACCCTGCCCGTAGCTGTCGCCCTTCGAAAACACGGTGAGGCGCAGGTCGACCGGCGTGGGGATGGCCGCCTCGACGTCGTTCACGAGCTGCACGAGCGGGATGGCCTGGAGCGCGTCGCTCGGCGCGGTGCGGAAGAAGAGGCCCGCCTTGTCGGGGCTCTTGGTGAGCGCGGGCGACGTGGCGCTCGGCGCGATGAGGAGCGCGCCCTTGAGCGTGGTCTCCTTCAGGGCGGCGGTGGTCGTGCCGCTGTTGCCGCCGCCGACGACCGCGGCCACGCCGAGGGTGGTCACGAGGTGGCGAGACGAGCGCACGACGGCCGGGTCTTGGCCGCCGTCGGGTTGCACGAGGTCGATGTCGTTGCACGACACGAAGGCGACCGGGCGGGTCTTGTCGCCGACGGGCACTCCCCCGCGGATCGCGAACTCTTGCAGCGCGAGCTCGAGCGCGTTGACGCGCGCCTCGCCCTTGAGCTGGTTGGCGCCGACGAGCGACGTGAGCGAGCCGAGCACGATCGTCGCGTCGTCCTCCACGGCGCGGCGGTCGGTCACGACGTCGCCGCTCGCGGCGACGGCCACCACGCGCGGGCAGTCGGGGGTGACGAGCTTCACGCAAACCCGCGTATCTTTACGACAAATGGCCGGTTCTCCGCCGCTCGCGTCGATGCACTCGCGGTTGGTGGCGCACGCCGGCTTCGCGTCGACGGTCTGCTGGTCGGCCATGCTGCCATCGGCCACGCGGCACACCGTCTCGGCGGTGCACTTCGCGCCCGCGCCGAAGCCGGCGCAGTCGCCGTCGGTGGCGCACTGGGTGGCGCCCCGCGTGACCAAGAGCGAGCACGCCGCGAGGCTCGCGGACAGCGCCACGGCGCACGCGAGGGCGCCTCGACGCCAGGGCGAGGCGCGCCACGCGAGGGCGCGTTCGGCTGCGGGGGGTGCGCGGCGCGCGGGCGGGGTAGTCACTGGAAGGTTCCTGTCAGCATGGCTCCACCGAGCGTGGGGGCGACGCGGACCGCGGGCGCGGGCGGCGCGGTCCTCCCCGTCTTGCGGGGCTCGGCGGCGCCGAGGGCGCGGACGGTCAGGTACACGCTGACGCCGGCGGCCACGGCGGTCGCCCCGAGGAAGATGTCGGTCACCAGCGCGGAGGTGCCGACGCTGCTGTCGAGGGACTTGAGGCGCGCCGGATCGGCCGTCGCGAGCTTCTTCTCGTTGGCGAGATCGGTGGCCTTGCCCTGCGTGAGCACGGCGAAGACGATCGTGCCCGCGGCGAGGCCGCCGGTGACGGCGTAGCCCACGGCCGGCGCGGTCCACGACACGGGCCGCGGCTGCTCGCGCGGCGGCGCGATGACGACCACGGGCTTCGGGGGCGGCACCGCGACGAGCGCGAGGGTGATCGTGCGGGTGTCGCCGCCGGTGACGTCGACCTGCGCGAGCCCGCGCTGAAAGCCAGGCGCGGTGGCCTCGAGCTTGTGCGCGCCGGGGTTCAGCTTGATGGGCGCGTCGGCGCTCACGGCCTCTCCGTCGATCGAGAGCTGCGCGGTGGGCGGCGTGAGCTCGACGGTGAGCGTGGCCACGCGCGCCTTCAGCTTGGCGATCTCGCCGGCGACCTCGGCGCGCTTGTCGTCCTTCACCTTCGCGCCGCCGTCGGCGAGGTAGCGCTCGAACGCCGCGAGCGCGCCCACGTAGTTCGTGAGCTGGTACTCGCACTGGGCGATGTTGTAGAGCACGCGGTAGTCGTGCTGGCTCGCCTCGTACGCCCGGCGAAACTCGGCGGCGGCGGCCCGGAAATCCGCCTCTTTGTAGGCCTCGACGCCTCGCTTGAAGATCGCGTTGACCTCGGCCGAGGTCTCGGCGCGGGCCGGCGCGCTGGCCGACGCCGCGGCGACGACCACGAGCCCCGCGAGGGCGACGCGCGCGACCGCGTGGAGGGGGCGCGCACCCCGGGTCGAGCCGAAGAAGACGGTCACTTGAGCACCTCGATGATGGGGCGGTCCGGTCGCTTCGGGCCAGTGGGGGCCGTCGCCGTGGCCTCGGGGGCGGGCGCGCTCGCGGTGGGGGCGGTGGCTCGCCCGCCCACGGGTCCCACGGGTCGCGCGGGGAGCGGGTGGGCGGCTGTCGCGGCGCCCGCGTCGACGGGGAGCGCCTCGAGGGTGATGGAGAGCCGCTGATCGCGGTCGAACCGCACGGCGGTGGTGTGATCCTTGTGCCCAGGCGCCTTGACCACGAGCGTGTGGTCGAGGCTGTCACGGGGCACGCGGAACTCGCGCCCGAGGGCGACCTCTCGGCCGTCGACGGTCGCCGAGGGCGTGGACGCGCCCGCCGTGACCACGAGCTCGAGGCCCACCTCCGCCGCCGGGGCGGGCGTCGGCGTCGGCGCGGGCGCGGGGCCAGAGTGCGCGCGGCCCGCGCTGAGGGCGGCGGCGCCAACGACGAGCAGCAGCACGGCGACGCCCGCGCCGGCGGCGATGGCCCACGCGGTCTTCTGCCGGCCGCCGGGCGCCTCGGTCGCCCCGATCACGGGCCCGCCCGTGGTCGCCCCGAGGCCACCGGGGAACGACTGCGGGTGCGAGTACGGGCTCGAGTGCGGGTGCGAGTACGGATCCGACAGGCGCTGGGCCCCGGCGAGCGGGTGCGACGACGCCATCGAGTGCGATGGCGTGAGCGTGTGCGACGCGTCGATCGGGGTGAAGGACGGCTGCGAGGGGTGGCTCGTGCCCGCGTGCAGGATCGCGAGCGCCGGGCCGGGCACGGAGGGCGCCCCGCCGCTCGCCGTGAGGCCCAGCAGCGCGGGCATCTCCTCGGTCGAGGAGGCCGCGCGGATCTGCCGGATCGCTTCGTCGACGACGCGCCGCCGCTTCTCGCGCTCGACCTCGAAGTGCTGGGTCACGAGCTCGGAGAGCGCGCGGGTGCCCGTCTCGGTGCGGGGCAAGGTGTCGAGGTAGGCGTCGAGGTCGAGCGCGAGGGCGCGCGCGGTCTCGTAGCGATGCTCGCGGTCGGCCGCGGTGGCCTTGTGGATCATCGCCCGCAGGGCCTCGGGGACGGGCACCCCGCCGACGACCGCGGGGACCTCGGGGATGTCGCGGCTCACGAGCTTCGCGAGCACCTGAACGTCGATGAGGTCGCCCCACATGCGCGCGCCGACCACGGCCTCCCACATCATGACGCCCAGCGAGAACACGTCCGCGCGGCGGTCGAGCACCTCGCACCGGGCCTGCTCGGGCGCCATGTAGCCCACCTTGCCCTTGAGCACGCCGGTGCTGGTCTGGTGCGACGCGCCAGTGACCTTGGCGATGCCGAAATCGAGCAGCCGCGCGTGACCGTCGTAGCCCACCATGACGTTGTGGGGAGAGACGTCGCGGTGGACGAGGTGGAGCGGCGTGCCGTCGTGATCGGCGAGCTCGTGCGCATAGTGGAGCCCCTCGAGCACATCGCGCAGCACGCGCAGGTGCGCGCCCAGGAACGGCACCCGCCGCTCGTGGAGGCGCTTTCGCACCCCGCGGAGCGGCTGGCCGTCGACGAAGTCCATCGCGATGTAGAAGTGCCCCGCCTCCACGCCGAACTCGTGCGTCTGCACCACGTTCGGGTGGTTCAGGTTCGCGGCCACGCGCGCTTCGTCGCGAAACATCGAGAGAAACTCGGTGTCTTCGGCCAGCTCGGGCTTCAGGACCTTGAGCACCACGAGCTTGTTGAAGCTCCCGCCACCGCCAGCCATCGCGAGGTACGCGTTGCCCATGCCGCCGCGCGCGATCAAGGCGATCGGTCGATACTTTCCGAGCGTGCGTGGCAGAGATGTCGTGGACACCGAGACCTCGACCGGGAGCCGTGGCGCGCGCCCCCGCCTGGGGGGCGCGACACGGGCGAGTCCCCGATCCCCAGCAGGGTACCGGTCGGCCGCGCGCGTGTCGACCAAAACGCTGGCTCGCGCGGCGACCTCCGCGCTCTGCAGCTCTCGGGGTACACTCGCTTCATGTTTCAGCCAGGCGGCCCTTCGCTGTTCGAGCTCCTGGAGCAGGCCCTCAGCGACACCACCGAAGGGTACGACAAGCTCGCACCCAAGTTCGACAAGACCCCCTTTCGCACGCCCGACGCCGTGCTCGAGACGTTCGCGCGGCACGCGGCGAAGACGCCCTTCGACGCGGCGCTCGACGTGTGCTGCGGCACGGGCGCCGCGATGAAGCACCTGCGCCCCTACTGCAGCCGCGTCGTCGGGCTCGACCTGTCGCGGGGCATGCTCGACGTCGCAGAGCGCGAGCTCGCGGCGGCGGACGGGCGCGCCGAGGTCGAGCTCGTCCAGGGGGACGCGCGCGTGCTGCCTGCGCGCCTGCACGGGGCGTTCGACCTGGTGACCAGCACCGGCGCGTTCGGGCACATCGAGGAGCGCGACGAGCACCGGTTCCTCACCGAGATCCGCAAGGCGCTCCGGCCCGGCGGGCGGTTCGTGTTCGTCACGGGGGAGGCGCCGCCCGTGACGAGCGCGTGGTTCTGGCTGGCGCACGGCTTCAACGCGGCCATGCACGTGCGCAACGCGCTGCTGCCGTCGCGCTTCGTGATGATTTATCTGACCTTTTTGTGGCCCGAGGTGAAGCGCAAGCTCGTCGCCGCGGGCTTCACCGTGGAGGCGCGGCACGGCCTGTTCGCGCCGCCGTACGCCCGCGCCATCTACGTGGAGGCGACAAGGCGCGAGTGAAGCGTCCCCCGCCGCCGCGCGCCGCCCTCCCCAGCCCCGCTCCGCGGCTCGCTCCAACGTCGACTTCAGCCAGCAAGGAGGAACACC
>CAZHGG010000189.1:0-8871 GCA_964531755.1 uncultured Polyangiaceae bacterium | reverse complement strand
GAGGGCGCGCGCGTTCGGCGACGTCGCGCCGCGGTGGCGCGGCGTCTTGTGCGTGCTCGTGCCCTCGTGGCCGAGCGCGGCGCGCCCCATCGCCGGCGTGATGTCGCGCGCGCCCACCGACACGTCGGCCGTGCCCTGGCGGTAGAACAGGAAGCTCGGCTCGCCCGCCGCGTCGCGGCGCACGAACGCGAGGCCCGTGCGCTGCGGCAGCTTCACCATGTGGTCGACGTCGACGCCCTCGGCCGCGAGCGCGGCGCACAGCTCCTCGCCGAAGCGATCGCGCCCCACGCCCCCCACGAGGCGCGCGCGCACCCCGAGCCGCGCGAGCACCGTGGCCACGTTCGCCGGCGCGCCGCCGATGACGCGCACGAGCCGCGCCCCGAGTGGCGGCGGATCGAGCTCGAAGATGTCCCACAGGACCTCACCGAAGCAGGCGATCGCGGCGGGGAGCATGCGAGACCGTGGCATGTGGACGCGCGCGAAACAAGCTCGCGCCCGATCGACGAGGCGCGCTCAGGTTCGCCGCGGTTGGCCCCGCGAGTCCGCGCGACGCCGTCGCCGCAGGCGGAGGACGCACCCGGCGACGAGCGAGAGGCCCGTTCCGGCGGCGGAGACCTCGGCCGGCGTAGGAGCCGTCGAGCAGCCCCCCGCGTCGGCGGCGGCGGCGCCGCTCGGGCCGGCAGGGCTGCTCGGCGCCGGGGCCGAGCCGCTCGGCGCCGGGGACGTGCTGCTCGGCACGGGCGGAGGGATCGGGCGACACTCGAGGACCCGCGCGAAGGCGCCGCCGTCGGCCAGGCACCCTACCGACACGCAGCGCCCCACGCCTCCGTCGAGGTTGCAGTCTCCCCCGGCGTCGACGCAGCTCGACGGCCGCACCTCCGAGCAGGGACTCGGGAGAGGCGGTGCGCTCTCGGCGTAGAGTCGCGCGGGGTGCGCTGCCAAGAGGCCTGAGATGCCGAGTGATACCCCGGCGGTCATGAGCGAGAAGCGAAGAACGCGGTTCACGGCCAAGCTTGCTCCTGTTGGTTCAGGGTCGATCCTACACCACGACGCTGTCCCGGCGGCGGTCCGCCCGGCGTCGGTTCAGAGGGCACGGTTTGGAGCCCGATCGCGGTCGAGGGGTCCTGACGGCGTCGGCGAAGCGTCAGAGCGCGAAGCCAACGAGCTCTCCCCTGCCGCCAGCGGCGCCCGATGCCTTCGTGTGCGCGGCCCGCTCGCCCGCGCGCGACGGGAGCGCGGCTCACTCCGGCGATTCTCGCCGTCGCCGCCACCCGCCGTACCCCACCTGCGGCACGCGATGCGTCGCTGCGCGGCGAGTCAGCGCGGCGAGCCGCTGGTCGCGGTTCGCGCGGCGGCCCGCACGCTTCTCGACGCGCCGTGCCAGCTCCGCGAGGTGGTGGTCGCGCTCGCGCTGGAGCTGCGCGGCCGCCGCGGCGATCTGGCCCGCGTTGGGCCACCGGTCGGGCTCGCGCCCGAAGCGATGCGCCGCCTGCAGCCGCGAGAGGATGCTCGTGAACGCCCCCGCGTCAGGCGCGCGCTGCGGGGCTGGCGTGCCCTGTCGTCGACGACCTTCGGCCCGAGCACGTCGATGTCGCGCCGCGCGGCTCGCCGGCAGACGCGGCGCCGTCGGGTAGCCGCCGCTCGCGGCGATCGTCCAGACGAGAACGGTGTGCACCGTGCCCGCGCCGACGAACGCTAGCGGCGCGAGCGCCGACGTGAGTTGGCCCAGGACTTCAACGCCTCGCGGAGCAACGAGGACAAGGGCTGAGCACGCCGGGCGGGGGCGAGTCTGGCGACCGCAGTCGCCGCTGCGTGCGCGCACGCGAGAGTTCGCGCGGGTCGTCTCCACCGCCGCGCTCGAGCTCGAGCGATAGTCGACGACGATCTCGCCCACCGAGCTCACGTGACCGCGTCACCGGCGCGGCGACCATCCGTGCGGGGGATGCGGAGCTGCCGCAGCGACAGGACGTGCCCGAACAGCGCCACCGGGACGAGGAACCCCGGCAGCCACACGAACGGCCACTCCGCGATGATCGTGTTCGACACGCCGGGCCAGGCGAGGTGCAGCGGGCCCGGCATCGTGGTGATGGCCATGCCCACGACGTTCGCGAGGAGCACGAGCGACGCCGCGTGCCACGCGAGCAGGCCGCGGCGACCGAGGAGCCCCCGCGACACGGCGAGCGCGACCAGCGGCGCGGAGAGCCCTACGAGCAGATCGAAATTGCGACCCTCGAGCGTCAAGTGCTTCGGGAGGCGGCCGGCGGCGTAGAGGCCGAAGAGCCCGAGCTCGATCGGGACGCGCATGCTCTGGAGGCCGACGAGCCAAGCGCGCGGCGAGGCCGCGAGCAGCCGCGCGACCACAGGTCGCGTCGTCCCGTAGGCGAAGAGCGCGAGCGCCACGCCGAGGACGAAGAACATCCGGGGCGGCCTCGCCTCGAAGTCCGCGAGGACGCCCGAGCGCGCGAGCGCCGCGAGCAGCGCGAGCCACGTCGCGATGCCCGCGGCCACGCGGAGCGTGAGCGCGCGCGCGTCGACGCGGGAGTGGTCGGCACGAAGCGCTGCGGCGTGGACGAGGCCCACGAGCGCGAGCGCCACGCCGACGACGAGGACGGCGCCGAGGAGGGGGAGCGGGTCCAACGGGCCCTCCGAAGAGGCTTGAGAGCGCGGCAGTTCGGCGAGCATGCGGGACGTCATGGCCGGCCGCCTTGCCGCTCTCGTGCCAACTGAACTTGCCGCGCGGGTCGCGGCGCCGCGCGCCGCCGAGTGTAAGGATTTCCATACAGCCTCGGGCCGATCCATACGGCGCGTGGGGTGGGCTGCCACCCGGCCGCAGAGCTCGGAGGGGGCTGGCGGCGGGCCCCTCGCGCGGCGCTGGGTGGCGTAACCTTTGCTCGAGGTGCGTGTGGTGAGCTCCCCTGTCGCTTCCTTGCTTCCATTGGACGACGCGCACGCGCGGGTGCGCGCGGTCGCCGCCGCGTTCTTTCGCGCGCGGCCGCTCATCGTCGCGCCGTTCTTCGCCGCGACCGTGACCGTGCTCGTGGCGTCGGGCGCGCCAACGCGCCAGGTGCTGGGGCTCGGGTGTGGGGGCACCCTGCTCGTCGGCGTCTTCTCGCTCGAGCGTCGCGCCGCGCGCGCGCGGTCGGTGGGTCCGGCGTGGATCGCGCGCTCGCTCTACGTCACGCTGGCGGCGATAGGCCTCGCGTGCGTGGCGACGGGCGGGCTCCTGAGCCCCCTCCTCCCGATGGTGTTCGCGCCGCTCGGCGTCGGCTTCGCGGCGCTCGGGGGGACGGGGCGCGCCAACCGGCTGTATGCGGCGTTCGGGGGGGTAATCGCGGTCCTCCTCGCGCTCTCCCCGCGGGTCACCTCGCTCGTCCCGCCGGACACGCCGAGGCGCGTCGTGCTCGGGCTCGCGCTGATCGCGTCATCGCTGCTGCTCCGGGTGGGCGTCGCGGGGCTCACGCAGGCGCACGCGCGCGCCGCCGAGACCCTCGCGCGCGCCGGAGACGAGCTCGTGCGCGGCGCCGAGGCGAGGGCCCACGCGGTGGAGACGCTCGGCTCTCGGGTGGCGCACGAGGTCAAGAACCCGCTCGCCGCGGTGCGCGCGCTCGTCGAGCTCCTGCTCGAGTCGGCCCGTGAGGACGGGGAGCACACCGAGGACAGCGAGGCGAGCAAGGCGGGGGAGAAGACCCGCCGCCGGCTCAGCGTGGCAGCGCAAGAGATCGCGCGCCTGCAGGAGATCGTCGAGGGGTACGCGGCGCTCACGCGCCCGCTCGACGTGGTCCGGCCCGCACCCGCGGACGTGTCCGACCTCGTCACGTCCCTCGCGGCGATGCTCGAGGCGCGCGCCCACCGCTTGGGCGCGGAGCTCGTGGTCTCGACCGACGGGGCCGCGTCGACGTTCCCGCTCGATCGCGACCGGGTGCGCGAGGCGCTGCTCAACCTCGCGCTGAACGGCCTCGACGCCGTCGCCTCCTTGCGTTCGACCGCGTCGACCCCGTCGGGCACGCGCGCGCCGGCGCCACGCCGCGGGGAGGTCAGGGTCTCTGTGTCGCGCGACGCGAGCGGCCTCACGATTCGCGTGCAAGATACAGGTGTCGGGATGGACGAGGCGACCTTGAGCCGGGTGGGCACGCCGTTCTTCTCCCTCCGCGCCGGCGGGACCGGCCTCGGGGCGGCCCACGCGAGGCAGGTCGCCGAGCAGCACGGTGGCCACCTGACGTACGCCAGCGCGCCGGGCCGTGGCACCACCGCGACGCTGTTTTTCCCAGCGAACCCGCGACGCGAACCCCACGACGAGAGGAGCCACGGTGCCGCCCGCGAGCCTTGAGACCGAGCCGCGTCGCGGTGGGACCGTCCTCGTCTGCGACGACGAGCCGGCGGTCCGCTTCGCGCTCGAGGAGGCCCTCGAGGCGCCCGGGGTGCGCACGATCGCCGTGGGCACGGGGGCCGAGGCGCTGGCCCGCCTCGCCGAAGCGGACGTGCTCCTGACCGACCTCGTCATGCCCTCGATGGACGGCTTCGCGCTGCTCGCGGCCTGCCGGAGGTACGAGCCGGACATGCCGGTGATCATGCTCACGGCGCAGGGCAGCGAGCGCTCCGCGGTGCGCGCCATCCGCGACGGCGCCTACGACTACCTGGGCAAGCCCTTCGCGCTCGAGGAGCTCCGCGTCGTGGTGGGTCGCGCCCTCGAGGCCCGCGCGCTCCGTCGCGCCGCGACCGACCTCGCGATGGTCCACGCCCTCGGCAAGCCGATCGTGGGCGCGAGCGCCCCGTTTCGTCGCATGCTCGACGAGGTCCGGCGCATCGGCCGTCGCGAGGTCTCGGTGCTCGTGCGCGGCGAGACAGGCACCGGCAAGGAGCTCGTGGCCTCGGTGCTCCACGCTTCGAGCGCCCGCCGCGAGGGTCCCTGCGTGCGCTTCAACTGCGCGGCCCTCGCCGAGGGGCTCGCCGAGTCGGAGCTCTTCGGACACGAGCGCGGAGCGTACACGGGCGCCGCCAGCGCGCGCGCCGGGTACTTCAGGCAGGCGAGCGGCGGGACGCTGGTGCTCGACGAGGTGGGAGAGCTGTCACTCCCGGTGCAAGCGAAGCTCCTCCGCGCCCTCCAGGAGCACGAGATCCAGCCGGTCGGCGCCCAGCGCACCGAGCGCGTGGACGTGCGCGTCGTGGCCTCCACGAACCGCGATCTCCGCGCCGAGGTGGCCGCCGGGCGGTTCCGCGAGGATCTCTACTACCGCGTCGCGGTCGTCGAGGTCGTCGTCCCCCCGCTGCGCGAGCGCCGCGAGGACGTCCCTTTGCTCCTCGAGGTCTTTCGCCGCCGCTACGCCGACCGCTTCGGGCTCGGAGACGTACGCTTCTCACGACCCCTCGTGGAGGCCCTCTCGGGGCGGCCTTGGCCGGGGAACGTGCGCGAGCTCGAGAACGCGTGCGCCCGCCTCCTCGCGCTCGCTGACCCCGACGAAGAGCTCGGCGCGGACCGCGTCGCGTGCCTCGACGAGCCCACGCCGCGCGCGCGCGCGGCCGCGGGATCGCTGCGCGAGCAGATCGCGAGCTTCGAGGCGGACCTGCTGGCGCGCGCGCTGGTCGGCGCCGGCGGAAACCAGTCGGAGGCCGCCCGACGGCTCGGCGTCTCCCGAATGACTCTGATCGAGAAGCTGAAGCGTCACGGGCTGAAGTAGGCCTGCCGCTCGCTCGCCAAAGACGGGGGTGTGAGCGGTGAGCTACCCTAGCCCATGGGACCGGAGAGCCTTGCGAGGAGCGCGCGTGGTGAGAGTGTGCCTATCCACGTCCGGAGCGCTCACGGCGCTCACGGCGCTCGCCGCGCTCGGGCTGTTCGCCTGCACGAGCGCGACGAGGGGCGCCGGGCCCGCCTCGGACGCCGGGCCGGATGGCCGCGCGGCCGACGCGGGCGAGGCGTGCACGCTCTCCACCGCGCTCACGCCGCAGAAGCCGCCGAGCTACTACGTCGATCAGGGGAACAGGTACTTCGACGCCATCGACACGACGGTGTCCGCCGAGAGCGTGCCGCTCTACTCGCCGCTCGTGGCCCGCTGGGAGTGGCCGCCCTGGCTCAAGCTCACGGGCTACACCCAATCGATGATGGCCGAGAGCGACCAGCTCCTGAAGACCCTCGCGCCCGCCAAGGTCGCGCCGCGCGAGTGCCGCTTCTTCCCCGTGCAGCCGTTCGCGCGGTGCCGCGTCGCGTTCACGTACACGAACCAGGGCGACGGGAAGCCGTGCGCCATCTACGAGGAGTTCACCTTCAACGACAAGGGCGAGATGACCTTCGTCGAGGCATGGTCCGACCTCCCAGGGCTTCTCCCCTCCGGCCCGTCGGACCGTGGGCCGAGGGCGCGGGCGTCCACCGGCTCTCGACGCGCGTGCCGGGCCTCGGCACGCCCACGGGACGCATCGATCCCGCGGGCGCTTGCATGAAGCGCGCGGCCGCGGCCGACCCCGAAATCGCCGACTTCGCGACGCGCGCCGGGGACTTCTGGGTGTATTGGGGAAACGAGAACAGCAAGGCAGGGAGTGACTACTTCGCGCGCGGGTGCGGGTGGTAGTCCCATCGTGGGCAGTCGCGACGCCCGCGGCGCGACGCCCGAGTCAGCACCCCGGTGGCCGGGGCTCGCCGCAGCGAATGACGACCCTCTCCGCCGACGCGGGCGAGGCCTCCCGGCACTCCGAGCCGAGCACTCCCACGCACACGGACCGGCAGTCGCGGCCCCGCTGCTCCCACGAGCCTCTCGTGATCTCGACGTCGACGCCGTTCGAGTCGCACGGTCCCTTCACGTTCGGCCGAGGCTGGTGCTCCGCCCCGCACGACGCGTCGCCCGGGGGCGCTCCGCAGCGGTAGCGCGCCTGCCCGCCCTGGGCGAGCGTGGGCGCGCACGTGGGGTACCCCGGGCCGCAGATTCGCTGGCACTCGAGCGGCGCGTAGTATCCCTCGTGGATGGGCGGCCCTGGCATGATCGTGACGCCTTCGCCTCCCATCGGGGAGCCCGCGCAGTCGTCGGGCGACGCGGCGGCATCCCCGAAGCCGCACGCCAGTGAGTGGGCCAGGAGCGCGGCCAGAAGGAGGGTCGAGACCGAAGGGCGGAGCGCTTGTCGAGGTGTCATGGCCCGAGCGTGCCGTCGCGAGCGGCGCGCCGGTACCGACAGCGCCTGACACTACCTGACGGTCACTCTTCCCGCCGGAGCGCGGCGCAGACATACCCGTCGTCGGTCGTGTCGATGGGGACGCCGAGCTCGCGCAGCCGCCGAACGGTCGTGTAGACGCGCCCGTGCGCGGACTCCCAGCTCGCGCGCTCCCCGGGCCACGCCGCCTCGAAGAGCTGGAGCGCCGAGAGCGTCTTCCCGGAGGCGAGCGCGTGCAGCATGCGTCGCGACGCCGCGCGCCGCTTCAGGTCGTGGGTCGCGCCGTCGGGTCCCACGAGGGCCGCCGTGGCCTGCACGCCGACGAGGCGCCAGGTCCCCGGCGGCGGGTGCGCCTCGGACGCCGCGGGCTCGCTCACGAGCCGCTCCCACCCGACGCCCGCGAGCTCCGCGAGCACGCGGGCGCGCCCTTGGCTCTTCGCGTCCCCCAGCCCGCGGAGGACCAGCGCCGCGCGCCACAGCTGCCCGCCCTCGAGGAGCGTGTTCACGTCGAGCTCCACCTGGGGGAGGCCGGGCTCGGGGACGCCCAGCGTGGCGCGCAGGGCGCCGAGCTTGGCGAGGCGCACCGGATCGGCGGTCGAGCGGAAGATGGCCTCCGCCCGGTAGAAGAGCGCGTCGGCCTGCTCGCCGCGCCCCTCCAGGCGCTCGAGCACCGCGAGGGCCATGCTCGCGTCGGCGACGCCGCGCGCGTGGCGCAGGGCGCGGTGCGCGTCGTGCGCGGCCTGAAACAGCTCCCGCGCGCGGGCAACCTGGCCCTCCGCGAGGTGCACCCACCCGAGGCCGCGTGTGGCGTCGGCGTGGAGATCAGGCTCGCCGCTCCCGAGCTCGATGGCCTGCACGAACAGGGGGCGCACGACCGCGGGAGCGTGGACCTCGAGCCCCGCGCGACCGGCGAGGATCCGAGTGTGGACGCGGAGGCGCGCGGCGTCGGCGCGATCGGCGCACGTGACCGCACGCGCGTACTCGGGCGCGTCGAACCGGTGCGCCCGCAGGTAAAACAGCATGTCCCCGAGGCGGCACCACAAGCCGGCGGCGAGGAGGGGCGAGGCAGCCTCGGCCCGGCCGAACGCCGTGAGCGCCTCGGCGACGAGCGGCCGCAGCGACTCGAACCGCGCGCGCGTGTCCGGCGCCGCCTCCACGAGCGCGTCGATCTGCTCTGCGAGCCCGCGCGCTCGCGCGGCGTCCTCGGGCTCCCCGCGGCGTCCGGCGCGGACCCTCCGCGTCATCGACGGGGCCCCCGAGTTCGCGGCGCCAAGGCCCGTGGCACGACGCGGCGCCTCCCGCCGTGCCCTGCGCGACCAGGGGCGCGCGGACCGCGAGCGTTGGGTGGAGGGAGTACGAGCATCCGGTGGAGGCCTCGCGCGACGAGGGGAATCGCGAGAATAGGCGAGGTCGGTCCCACCGCGCGCGAAAGGCGCGCTCGCCACGCCGCGAGGTTGCCCCCGCGCCAGCGCCCCGGTATCCACTGGCCATGACACATGATCCCGCGCCACGCCGTGAGCCCGACGAGCCCGAGGCGGATCCCGCGCGACCGTGGGAGGTCCAGACCTGGACGAGCCGCCTCGCGTGCCCTCGGTGCGCCGTGCCGCTCTTCGCGGCCCGCCGCAGCGGCATCCGCGTGGACGGGTGCGGCGCGTGCGGCGGCGTGTGGCTCGCGACCGACGACGCGCGCCGCATGCTCGAGACGCGGAGCCGCGTGGCGGCCGACCTCGCGGCCAC
>CAZHGG010000188.1:0-8883 GCA_964531755.1 uncultured Polyangiaceae bacterium | reverse complement strand
CCATCCTCCTGCGGGCGCCCGAGAGCTACGTGGCGCACGTCGTCGAGGCGCTCCGGCGCGCGCGGGTGCCGGTGCACTTCGCGCGCGGCCTGCGGCTGCCCGATCCCTCCGGGCGCGCGCTGCTCGCCCTCCTCGCGTGCGCCGCCGAGGGCCTCTCGGCCTCGCGCTTCGCGGAGTACGTGTCCCTCGGCGAGGTGCCGCGGCGCGACGAGGCGGCGGCCCACGCGAGGGTCTCGGCCGACACCTACGCGCCCGCCGACGACGACGAGGCAGAGGCAGCGCTCGCGCGGCTCGACGGTGAGGCTGCCGGCGCCGAGCCGCCGGGCGAAGACGAGCAGGACACCGGCACCCTCCGCGCCCCCTACCGCTGGGAGCGCCTGGTGGTCGAGGCCTCGGTCATCGGCGGGAGAGACCGCTGGGAGCGGCGCCTCTCGGGCCTCCGCGCGGAGCTCGAGCAAAAGCATGCACTCTACACGCGAGACGGGGACCCGCGCGCTGAGCACGCGGCGCGCGACGTCGCGTCGGTCGAGGAGCTGCGAGCCTTCGCGCTGCCTCTCCTCGACGAGCTCGACCGCCTGACCCTCCCGGCCTCGTGGCCCGAGTGGCTCGCCCGCCTCACCGCGCTCGCGGAGCGCGCCCTCCGGAGGCCCGAGCGGGTCTTCTCCGTGCTGTCGGAGCTCTCCCCGCTCGACTCCGACGCCACCGTCACCCTCGCGGAGGTCCGCGCGGTGCTCGAGCCCCGCCTCGCCGAGGCGCGCCAGGCGACCCGCGGCCGGCGCCTGGGCAAGGTCTTCGTGGGCGGCGTCGAGGACGCGCGCGGCCTCTCCTTCGACACCGTGTTCGTGCCGGGCCTCGTCGAGAAGTCGTTCCCGAAGAAGGTCCTCGAGGACCCGCTCTTCCTCGACGACGCGCGCGCCGCCTCCTCGCCGGAGCTCCGGACGAACGCCGAGCGCTCCCGCCAAGAGCGCCTCATGCTGCGCCTCGCGACGGGCGCCGCGGAAGAGCTGCTCGTGTACTCCTACCCGCGCGTCGACGCGGAGGCGGGGCGGCCGCGCACCCCCTCGTTCTACGGCCTCGAGATCCTCCGGGTCGTCCACGGCGCCCTGCCCACTTACGAGGCCCTGCGGCGCATGGCCGACACGGCGTCGCGCGCGCGGCTGGGGTGGCCAGCGCCCGAGCGCCCAGCCGACGCCATCGACGACGCCGAGCACGACCTCTCGGTGCTCGCGGGCCTGCTCTACGACGACGAGCGAAAGCACGTCGGCGCCGCGCGCTTCTTGCTTGGCGCGAACCCGCACCTCCAGCGCGCCCTCCGCGCGCGCGCGCACCGCTGGCGCAAGGGCCCCTACGTCGAATGGGACGGCCTCGTGAATGTGCCGACGGCCGCGCGGCCCGCCCTCGACGAGCACGCGCTCTCCGCGCGGAGCTTCTCGCCCACGGCGCTCCAGAACTTCGCCGCCTGCCCGTACCGCTTCTACCTCTCCGCGCTCCTCAAGCTCGGCAAGCGCGAGGAGCCCGCGCCGCTCGAGGAGCTCGATCCGCTCCAGCGCGGCACGCTCGTGCACGAGACCCAGTTCGCGCTCCTCACGCGCCTGCGCGCCGACGGGCTCTTGCCGGTGCGCGCAGACAACCTGGCGCGCGCGCAGAGCCTGCTCGACGAGACGCTGGCCCAGGTGGCGGGGCGGCACGAGGACCGCCTCTTCCCCGCCATCGGACGGGTCTGGGAGGACGGCATCGCGCAGGTTCGGGCCGATCTCCGCGAGTGGCTGCGGCGCATGCCAGGCGAGACCCACTGGACCCCCACCCACTTCGAGCTGTCGTTCGGGCTCGTCGAGCACGACGACGGGCGCGACGCCGCGAGCGTGAAGGAGCCAGTGGGCCTCGCGTGCGGCTTACGCCTCCGCGGGTCGATCGATCTCGTCGAGACCCACGCCGACGGGCGCCTGCGGGCGACCGATCACAAGACCGGCAAGGTGCGCGCGGCCACGGGCTCGATCGTGAGCGGCGGCGAGATCCTCCAGCCCGTGCTCTACGCGCTCGCGATCGAGCACATCCTGAAGGGCGAGGTCACGAGTGGGCGGCTCTACTACTGCACGTCGACGGGCGGCTACGCGGACGTCGACGTGCCGCTCGACGACGACGCGCGCGCGGCCGCGCAGAAGGTCGCTGACGCGGTCGGCGACGCCCTCACCGCGGGGATGCTCCCCGCCGCGCCCAAGGAGAAGGCATGCACGTACTGCGATTTCCTCGACGTGTGCGGCCCGTACGAGGCCACGCGGGTGCGCTTGAAGCGGGACAAGAAGGCCCTGCCGCTGCTGAACGCGGTGCGCGAGCTGCGATGAGCGGGCCGCGCCGATGAGGCCCCCGCTCGCCGACGAAGAGGCGCGCCACGCGGTCCGCCACGAGCTCGACGCGACGTTCGTGGTCGAGGCCGCGGCGGGCGCGGGCAAGACCACCGAGCTCGTGCGCCGCATCCTCGGGCTGCTCGAGACCGGGCGCGCGCGGATCGCCACCGTGGTGGCGGTGACGTTCACCGAGAAGGCCGCCGGCGAGATGAAGCTCCGCCTCCGCACCGCGATCGAGCTCGCCCGGCTCAGGGCGACCGACCCGGAGGTGCGCGAGCGCCTCGAGGCCGCCGCGCGTGAGCTCGAGGTCGCCCACATCGGCACGATCCACGGGTTCTGCGCCGACCTGCTGCGCGAGCGCCCGGTGGAGGCGGGCATCGATCCGCTCTTCACGGTCGCCGACGACGGCGAGACGCGCCGGCTCTACCGCGAGGCGTTCGAGCCCTGGTTCCAGGGCGTGCTCGGGGCGCCGCGGGAGGCCTTCCCCGGCGTCCACCGCGTGCTCCGCCGCCGCGGCCGGGACGAGAGCCCGCACGACTCGCTGCTCGACGCCGGCTACCGACTCGTGGAGCAGCGCGACTTCGACGCGCCGTGGACCCGGCCGGTGCTCGACCGAGAGGCCGCGCTCGACGAGGCGTGCGACGCGCTCGCCGAGCTCGGGGCGCTGACGGCCGACGCCGACGACGCCTCTTCGGATCGCGACAACAACCCCAACTGGCTCTACCTCTCGCTCGACGCGATCGCGCGCTTCGGCTCGGAGCTCGCGGGCAAGGAGGCGGCGCGGGGCGGCGAGCGCGACTACGACGGCCTCGAGGCGGAGCTGCGGCGCCTCTCGAGGGAGCGGCACTGGGGCTGGCGGGGGCGCGGAAAGTGGTACTGCCGCGCCAAGAACCTCTCACGCGACGACGTCATGGACCGGCGCGCCGCCGTGAAGGCGAGGCTCGACGCGGTGCTCGCCGCGACCGACGCCGATCTCGCCGCCTGCCTGCGCGAGGAGCTCCGCCCCCTCACGGACGCCTACGAGGGCCTCAAGGCCCGGGCTGGCAAGCTCGATTTCCTCGACCTGCTCCTCAAGACCCGCGATCTCCTCGACGGGAACCTCGGCACGCGGCGCGCGTTGCGTGCACGATACACGCATATTCTGGTCGACGAGTTCCAAGACACAGACCCCCTCCAGGCGCACATCTTGTTCTCGCTCGGCCGCGCCCCGGACGCGCCCGACGAGGACGGCCCGACGGCGGCGACGGCCCCGGGCAAGCTCTTCTTCGTCGGCGATCCGAAGCAGTCGATCTACCGGTTCCGTCGGGCCGACGTGGCCTTCTACGAGGCGACGAAGCGCGCCCTCGTCGCGCACGGCGCGCGCGTCGTGCGCCTCACGACGAGCTTCCGCAGCACCCCCGCCGTGCAGAGCGTGGTGAACGCGACGTTCGGGCGGGCGATGGTGCCGAGCGCCGACGGGAGCCAGGCCGAGTACGTCCCGCTCACCCACTACCGCGGCGCCGGGCCCGCGGCGCAGCCCGCGGTGATCGCCCTGCCGGTCCCCCGGCCTTACTCGACCAAGACCGGGAAGGTCACGAGCTACGCGGTCGAGGACTCGCTGCCAGACGCGGTGGGCGCGTTCGTCGACTGGCTCGTCAACAAGAGCGGGTACACGTGCCAGGAGCAGCGCGAGGGGCGACGCGTCGAGGTGCCCATCACCGCGGGGCACGTGTGCCTGCTCTTCAAGCGCTTCACCGCGTACAACACCGACGTGCCCCGCCCCTACGTGCGCGCGCTCGAGGCGCGGCACGTGCCGCACGTGCTCGTGGGCGGCCGCGGCTTCCACGAGCGGGAGGAGGTGCTCGCCCTGCGAAACGCGGCGACGGCGATCGAGTACCCGTTCGACGAGTACGCCGTGTACGCCACGCTGAAGGGCCCGCTCTTCGCCCTGCCCGACGCGGCCCTCTTCGCGTACCGCGCCCTCGCGCGCTCGCTCGACCCGCGCAGGCCGCCGCCAGAGCTGGACGCGCTGACGACGCCCGTCGCGGACGCGCTCGCCATCCTGCGCGAGCTCCACCGCTCGCGGAACCGGCGCCCCTTCGCCGACACGCTCGCGGAGCTGCTCGAGCGCACGCGCGCGCACGCCGGGTTCGCCATCTGGCCCACCGGCGAGCAGGCGCTCGCGAACGTGCTGCGCGTCCTGGACGTCGCGCGGAAGGCCACGCACGCGCCGGGCGTGCACTCGTTCCGCGCGTTCGTGGGGACCCTCGACGAGGAGGCCGCCCGCGGCAACGCGTCGGAGGCGTTCGTGGTCGAGGAGGACGCCGCCGGTGTGCGCATGATGACCGTGCACCGGGCGAAGGGGCTCGAGTTCCCCGTCGTCATCCTCGCCGATCCCACGGCGAGGCCCACCCACTCGGAGCCCTCGCGCTTCGTCGACGCGCAGCGGCGGCTCTTCGCGGCGCCCCTCTGCGGGGCCGCGCCGCTCGAGCTCTCCGAGCACCGCGACCGCGTGCTCGCGCAGGACCACGAGGAGGCGGTGCGGCTCCTCTACGTGGCGACGACGCGCGCGCGCGACATGCTGGTGGTGCCCGTGGTGGGCGACGAGCCGCTCGCGGACAGCTGGCTCTCCGCGCTCGCGCCCGCCGTGTACCCTCCGCAGGACCGGCGCGCGCGGCCGAACGACGACAAGCCCACTCCCCTCGCCTTCGGCGCCGACTCGGTCCTCGACCGGCCCGCGAGCGTGTGGAGCGCGCGGCCGGTGCGGCCCGGGTGGCACGCGCCGGAGGCGGGCGATCACGAGGTGCTCTTCTTCGACCCCGCCGCGCTCGGCCTCGGCAAGGAGGACGAGGCGGGCCTCCGCCAGCAGAAGATCTTGGCGCCCGACGAGGCAGGCGGCGCGCTCGCGGCGCAGGCGCGCTACGACGCGTGGGTCGCGGCGCGCGACGCCCTCCGCGAGACCGCGGGGGCGCCGTCCGTTCGCGTGGTCACGCCGACCGAGCTCAAGGAGGAGGCGGCGGCTACGGCCGACCCCGTCCCCGTGCACCGCACCGACACCCCACGCGAGGGGCGACCCCACGGCAAGCGCTACGGCGTGCTCGTGCACGCGCTGTTGGCCGAGGCGCCGCTCGATGGCTCGCACGCCGCGGTCCTGCCGGCGCTGGCGCGCGCGCACGGCCGATCCCTCGGGGCCACACCGGAGGAGATCGCGTTCGCCGCGCGTGCCGCGGGCGCGGCCCTCGAGCACGAGCTGCTAGGCCGCGCTCGGGCCTCGGCCGACGCCCGCCGCGAGGTGGGGATCACCCTGCGCGCGGCCGACGGGCGGCTCGTCGAGGGCGTCGTCGACCTCGCGTTCCAGGAGGCCGACGGCACCACCACCGTGGTCGACTTCAAGACCGACGTCGACGAGGGCCCCCGCCTCGCGAGCTACCGCGCCCAGCTCGCGCTCTACGCCGAGGCGATCGGCGCCGCGACCGGCGCGCCCGCCCGAGGGGTGCTCCTGCTCGTGTGAGGTCGCGCCCGCGCGCGTGAGCGCATTTTTCGGCGCTTCGCGGGGTGCTTGAGGCACTCTACGGCCCATGCGCACCCAGGCCCGCCCCTTCGCGTCTCTCACACAGCTCCGGCTTGGCGTCTCGCTGAGCCTCGCGCTGGCGCTCTCGGCCGGCTGCGGTAAGCCGCCGCCGCCGCCGGTGCAGCCAGAGACCAAGGTGACGGTGTTGCGCACGCCCGCGCACACCGAGGCACCACCGCCGCCGCCAGCCATGCTCGCGCTCGACGTGGACCCGACCGAGCACTTCGGCAGCGCGGAGGCCATCCGCAAGCTGTGTCGAGAGAGCCTGGCGCAGGCGCAGAACAAGCTCGGCGAGGTCCGACTCCTCGCGAAGGCCGAGGACGACGCGCTCACGGCGGACGCGGTGCTCGGCGGGCTCGACGACGCGCGGCTCGCCACGAAGAACGCGGGCGACTTCAGCGCGCTCATGGCCGTCGCCCACCCCGACGAGGCCGTCCGCAAGGCCGCCGAGGAGTGCGAGCCGCTGGCGGGCACCTTCGAGACCTCGTTCTACCTCGACGCCACGGTGGCGCAGGTCGTGAAGCGGCTCGACGCGCTGCAGAAGGCTCGCGCGCCCTTGTCGAAGGAGCACGCGCGCATGCTCGCGCACCTGCTCCGCGACTACCGGCGCAACGGCCTCGAGCTGCCCGAGGCCGGCCAGGCGCGCCTCCGCGAGCTGAACGCGCAGATCACGAAGCTCGGGCAGGAGTTCGACAGCAACCTCGCCAGCTCGACGGTGACCGTCTCGGCGACCGCGAAGCAGCTCGAGGGGCTCCCGCCTGCCTACATCGAGGCCCACAAGCCCGGCGCCGACGGGAAGATCGCGATCACGACGGACTACCCCGACTACTTCCCCGTCCTCCAGTACGCGAAGGACCGCGCCTTCGCCCTCGAGCTCTCGAAGCAGTTCGACAACCGCGCGTCGGACAAGAACGTGGCGCTGCTCGAGAAGCTGCTCGCCGTCCGCGAGGAGAAGGCCAAGCTCCTCGGATACCCCACCTGGGCCGACTATGTCCTCGAGCCTCGAATGGCCAAGAACCCCAAGGCGGTGGCCGACCTGCTCGACGGGCTCCGCGCGCACGTAGCCAAGAAGGGCGACGAGGAGTTCGCCGAATTTCGCGCGATGCACGCCTCGCTCGGCGGGAAGAAGACCGACGCCATTCCCCCCTCCGATCGCACCTACCTCGAGGACCGCGTGCGCAAGGCGAAGTACGGACTCGACTCCAAAGAGGTGAGCGAGTACTTCGAAGTCGGGCGCGTGAAGGAGGGTATCCTCGCCATCACCTCTCGCATGTTCGGCGTGACGTACCGGCCCGCGAGCGTGCCGAAGTGGCACCCCGACGTCGAGCCGATGGAGATCCTGGACGCCAAGGGCCAGGTGCTCGGCCGCTTCTACTTCGATCTCTATCCGCGCCCAGGCAAATACAAACACGCCGCGGTCTTCTCGATCCGCGACACCAAGCGCATGGCGGACGGCAAGCGCCTCCTGCCTATCGCAGCCATCGAGTGCAATTTCCCGAAGCCCGCGCCCGGGAACCCCGCGCTCATGAGCCACTCGGACGCGACCACGTTCTTCCACGAGTTCGGCCACGTCCTGCACCACCTGCTGAGCGAGACCGACACCGTCACGTTCTCCGGCACGAGCGTGCCGCGAGACTTCGTGGAGGCCCCCTCGCAGATGCTCGAGGAGTGGGCGTGGGACAAGTCCACGCTCGCGCTCTTCGCCAAGCACTACAAGACCGGCAAGCCCATCCCGGACGCGCTCCACGCGAAGATGCTGCGCGCGCGCGGGTTCGGGCGGGCACTCGCGACGCAGCGGCAGCTCTTCCTCGCCGCGCTCGACCAGGCGTACCACACGCGCAAGACGCCCATGGACACCACCGCGATGCTCGCCGAGATCCAGGCGAAGTACACGCCGTTCAAGCACGTGGAGGGCACCCATTTCCAGGGCACCTTCGGGCACTTGGTGGGGTACGACGCCGGCTATTACGGCTACCAGTGGGCGCTCTCGATCGCGAAGGACCTGCTCACGCGGTTCGGCGCCGCCGGACTCCTCGACGAGAAGACCGCGCGCGACTACCGCAGCGCCATCCTCGCGCGGGGCGGCAGCGAGGAGCCGGCGGAGCTCGTGCGCGCCTTCCTCGGGCGGCCCCCGAGCGACGAGGCCTACAAGCGCTTCCTGGTGGGGGCCCCGAGCCCGGGGGCCCGCGCGAAGGCCCCGAAGAAGGGCCGGTGATGCGCCTCCGCCTCGCCGCGCTCGCGGCGGTCGCCCTCGGCGCCGCGACCGTCGCCGGGCGCTCCACCCCGGCGAGCGCGTGTTTGCCGGCGCCCCCGGCGCACCACTGGGTGCGCATCGCCGAGGAGCAGGCGGTGATCACCTACGACCCGGCGACGCGCGTGGAGCACTTCATCCGGCGCGCGAGCTTCGAGTCGGACGTCGCCGACTTCGGCTTCATCGTGCCCCTGCCGTCGAAGCCGACCTTGGCGGAGGCCGATCCCGGCGTGTTCGAGCGCCTCGACGAGCTCACGCGGCCGAAGCTGGTCTACAACGAGCGCCTCTCCGGGATCGACCCGACCCCGCTCGTGCTCGGCGCCTTCTTGCTGCGAGGCGCCAAGCTCGACGGCGCGCCATCGTCGGTGCGTGTGCTCGACCAGGTCACGGTGGCGGGGTACGACGCCGCGATCCTCGCGGCGGACTCGAGCGAGGCCCTCGCCGAGTGGCTCCGCGCGCACGGCTACGCGAACGGCCCCGAGGTGGAGGCGTGGGTGGCGCCCTACGTCGTGAGGCGGTGGGTGTTCGCCGCGTTCCGCATCGCGCCACCCGCGGGCGGCGCCGCGCCCGAGACCCCCGAGAAGCGCATCGGCTCGGGCACGGTCGACATCGCGTTTACGACCGACACTCCCTTCTATCCGTACCGCGAGCCCGAGAGCATGCGGGCCCCCGGCGCGAAGCCGACCCGGTCGCTGGCGGTGTTCTTCGTGGGCCCCGCGCGCGTGGGCGGCGCCCTC
>CAZHGG010000187.1:0-8884 GCA_964531755.1 uncultured Polyangiaceae bacterium | reverse complement strand
CGCGCGCGGGGCTCGGCACCGACGCGCGGGTCGCGAGGGGCGCTGCGACCTCGCGGGCGCGCGCGCCCTGCGCGGCGCGAGCCTGCGGATCGAGGGCGCGGTGCAGCCTACCTCGAGGGCGACCTGACCACGCTCGGGGAGGGCCAGGTGGCGCTCGGGGGCCGGCGCGACGCTCGACCTGTTCGTCGACGGCGCGCTCACGACCGTGGGCCGCGCGACCTTCGGCGATCCGAGCCGCCCCGAGGCCTTCCGCCTCTACGTGGGCGGCAAGAACGCGGAGCTCACCCTCGCAGGCAAGGAGGCGTTCTACGGCCTCGTGTACGCGCCCGAGGCGGAGGTGTCGTTCGCCGGGGCCGCCACGGTCGACGGCGCGCTCTTCGCGCGCGAGCTGTCGTACGCGGGCAGCCTCACGGTGCGCGCCGCGCGGGTCTCGACGCAGGCCGCCGCGTGCGAGGAGCGCGCCCCTGCGGACCCGACCGCGGTGCCGGCGCCCGCCCCCGACCCGGCGCCTGCGCCCGCGCCGGCACCCGCCCCCGACCCGGCGCCGAGCTCGCCGCCGCCGTGCGACCCCGAGGGTTCCTGAGCCGCGGCGCCCGCCGTCAGGGGGCCGAGTCGGCCACGATCGCGGCCTTCAGGTGGTTCTGCGCGCGGAGCGCGAGCGGGCCCGTGGGGTGCTCTCGCAGCCAGTCGCGGAAAGCCTCGGCGGAGGCGCTGTATTTCCGCTGGCGGTAGAGGCCGACGCCGACGGCGAAGCTCGTGGGGTAGTCGGGGTCGAGCGCGCCAAGCTTGCGCACCTTCTCGAGCCGCCACTCCTCCGCGGCGACGAGCTCCGACAGCCGCGCCTCCTCGCAGGCGGCCTCCTTGGAGGTCGCCGCGCGCACCGCCGACCACGCGGCGGCGAGGCCGGCGCGGCGAGCGTCGCTTGGGTGCGGGTGAAGAATGTAGAATGCATACACCGCGCGCTGCTCGTCGAGCGAGAGGTCGAGGGTCGCGTCCTCGGTGAGGTTGAGGGTCGCCCCCCACATGAGCTTGAAGAGCGCGGCGCGGACCGAGGCATCGGGGAGGACCGCGTGCTCCTTGATCCAGCCGACCGCGCGCAGGCGCGCCACGAACGTGCCGCCGAGGTCGACGAGCTCGTCGCTCTCGACGCCGGTCGCCTCGAAGTCGGCGACCGCGCGGAGGAAGAGCGCCACCTGGGCGGCGCGGAGGAGCTTCAGCTCGGCCGGGCGGCGCTCGAGCACCGCGGCGATCGCGTGGTTGAGCGCCGCGCGGCCCGCGATGAGCGCGCTCTCGTCGGCCAGGCCGGCTTGGAGGCGGTTGAAGGCGCGGAGCTGCGTGCCCAGAACGCGCGCGTCGTCCGACAGGCCCTGCTCGGCCAAGCGCGCGTACTCGGCGTCGCGCTGGCTCACGGCCTCGAGCGCGCGGTTGTCCACGCGTGGGAGAGGGTACTCCTGGGGCGGCACGGCCCGCGGGAACAGGAGCGCCGCCAGGGTGACCATCACCAGCACGGGCACGAGCGCGAGCGCGCGCCCGCCAGCCGTCGAGGGCGCGGACCGCGCGCCCGGCGCGCGGGGCGATTTCGCCGCGGAGAGCGCCGCCGCGACGGCCGGCGGGAGCGGCACCTCGTCGCGGACCTTGCGCTCGCTCGAAGATGCGCCTCGCGCGTGCTTTCGGTACTCCGCCTCCACGTCGCGATGCTACCATCCGAAAACCGTGGCAGAACACCGTCAATTCGGGCGCTCGAACATCGATGTGCCGCTCACGTTCGTGGTGAGAGGCAGGCCCGACGCGGTCGAGGGCCGCGGGCGCGATCTCAGCATCGGCGGGATGTTCATCGAGACCTCGGCGCCGGCGCCCTTCAACAGCGACATCGACATCATGGTGGTGCTGCCCGGCGGCGCAGAGACCTCCACGCTCCCGGCGCGCGTCCGGTGGGGCCGTGAGGGCGGGATGGGCATCCAGTTCGGGCTGCTCGGCGCGCGCGAGACGCACCTCATCGCCAAGCTCGCCCGCCCGAAGTGAGCGACGGCGGCGCGGCCGATTCCGCGCGCGCGGTCGTCCTCGTGGCGGGGCGCTAGAACTCGAACTTCACGGGGATCACGAGGGTGCGAGGCCCCTCGATGCGCCGCGCGAAGATCGCCCCCGAGGCGCACTCTTGGATCGCGGGCGCCAGCGGCGGCGTGAAGCGGGTCCCCGCGACGGTGCCGTCGGCGCGCACCTCGACGGACAGCTCGCTGTCGATCGACACCCGCACCGCGCCCGGCGCCGCGGTCTGCGCCACGCAGCGCTTGAGGTCGACCTGGATCGCGGCGAGCGCGCGTGCCTCTGTGAGCGCGACGGGCGCGGCGGGCGGCGCGGGGGGCCGCGGCGACGGCTTGGTGAACGTCGCCTCCGAGCTCGGGTCGGGCACCGGCTCGACGGGCGCGGCGCTCGGGGGACCCGCAGGGGGCTGCCCCGCGGCGACCAGATCGAGCGCCCACGCGGGGCGGACGTCGCGGGTCACCTGCGTCGCGGAGGGCGCGGCACCCGCCTCGAGCTCCAGGTGGGCGGGCGCGCGCACCTCCAGGCCGGTGGTGCGGCCGGCCGCCGGAGCGCCGACGACGACGACGCCCTCGGCCAGGTCGAGGGTGACGTGGTCGCCCCTCCGCGCCACGCGGAGGTGCGTGCCGTGGACCGCGATCCGCGTGGCGCCCGCCGCGCCGACGACGTCGACCGCGAAGGCCTCGCCGTCGCGCTCGGGCGTCACGTCGGCCTCGAGCGCGCCGCGCTCCAGCGCCACGACGAGCGAGGTCGGGGTAGCCCGCGTGAGGATCGCCTTCGCGCTCGCCTCGCCCGCAGGATCGAGCGCCCAAATCGCGCGCCGAGGGGTGACCAGGGCCGCGCCCGACCCCGGCACCTCGAACGCGAGCGGGCCGCCGGTGACCTCGACCGGATCGCCCTGAAAGAGGCTGTCGCCGCCGCCAGCGGGCGCGTGAGTCAGCGCGGCACCGCGCGGGCCACCCTTGACCACGCTCGCCAGCGTGGGCGTCGGCTCGGATGGCGGGAGCGGATCAGCCGGACGAATCAAGAAGATCGCGCCGGCGGCCAGGGCGAGGCTCGACACCGCGCCCACGACGAGCTGGACGCGCCGCGAGCGCCGCGCGAGCGCCCGCTCGGTGGCGAGCCGCAGCACGAGGCGCTCCTCCATGGCGGCCCAGTCGGATTCCTCCAGCTCGGCGGGGACGTAGGCGAGCTTCGCCTCCTCGGTGAGGGTCGCGAGCGCCGCGAACGGCGCGGGGCCGTCGAGCCCGTCGAGGTCGTCCGGCGCCGACTCGTCCGCTTCCTCGTCGGGCGCCGCTGGCTCGGCGGCGGTCGGGGGTTCGTTGGTGGAGGTCGGGGCGAGCTTGGTCTTCATGAGTCCTCCTCCGTAGAGGCACGCGAGAAGCCCCCGTCGAGCCCCTTGAGGGAGGGCTCGTCCTGCCACATGGCCTCGAGCTCACGGCGCGCGTAGAAGAGGCGCGTCCGCACGGTCAGCACCGGGGCGCCCACGATCTCCGCGATCTCGGCAGGGGCCTTCCCCTCGAGCTCGTGCAGCACGAAGACGATGCGCTTCTTGTCGGCCAGGCGATCGAGCAGCCGGCCGAACGCGCGCATGCGCTCGCGGCGCGCCGCCGCCTCGTCTGGGAGCACCTGCTTCGCGTCGTGGGCGAGGTCGTCGGGAGCCTCCTCCGCGTACGTGGGCCGGCTCCGGGCGGCGCGGCGGTGCATGAGCACGACGTTCACGGTGACGCGGTGCAGCCAGGTCGAGAACTTCGACTGCCCGCGGAAGTCGCGGAGGCTGCGGTAC
Source organism: uncultured Polyangiaceae bacterium (assembly GCA_964531755.1). Taxonomy (GTDB): domain Bacteria; phylum Myxococcota_A; class Polyangia; order Polyangiales; family Polyangiaceae; genus JAAFHV01. The sequence continues at coordinate 5,058 of CAZHGG010000187.1, read as the reverse complement.
ACCTGGATGAACACCTCTTGGACGATGTCGTCGAGGTCGGGGCGCGCGCCCACCATTCGGAACACGAGGCGCTGCACGTCGACGCGGTGCCGGGCGAAGAGGACACGGAACGCCGCTGCGTCGCCGCTCGCTGCCCGCTGGAGGATCGCCGCCTCGTCGTCGCTCAACCGCCCACCTGCGCCGAGCACGTCGGACCAGGGCACCACGATGGCGAGCCAGCGACGCGCGCGAGGGCTGTCGAGGAGCCGCGCGCGCGCCACCCGCCGGCGCCGGAGCCGCATGATGTGCGGCGGCGCGAGGCGGGGCCCCTCCACGGGGGCGGGCGCGAGCAGGAGAGCCTGGACCATTCCCTGGCTAAGGTGCGGGGCCGTCGAGAGGCATTCAGCATGCGTGGCTCCGTGAGGTCCTGGCGCGGAGGGTGCTTCACCCCTCGTCGCGCCGCAGTCGCTTGCGGTTCGCGAGGTCGTGGAGATCGAATACGACCACAAAAACGACGAGCAGCAACGCAAAGACGGCCATGCGTGCAAGCTGCACTCATCGCGCCCGGGTGGCCCAATTTGCGGCGACGAATTTTTTCCCTCGCCGCCGTGAGCCTACGGACTTGTAAGGTCGGGCACCCGCTTGCGCGCGGGCGCTCGCCTAGAACAGCGCCTTGAGCTCGACCTTCTCGGCCTTCTTCTGCTCGAGCAGGGCGTTCACGGCGCGGAGGATGCGCTGCTTCTGCGGCCCTGTGAGGGGCTGACCCGCGAGCGCCGCCGCCATCGCGCGAGGGGTCACCGGGCGGCCGGAGCGGGGCTTCGGGAAGGTCTTCTTGTCAGCCGGGGCGTCACCCTGCTTGGCGCGCCACTTCTCCAGGCGGATGAGGCGGTCCTCCGGGCGGAGCGACTCGAGCGTGTGGGACGCCGACAGGATGCGCGCCTGGTTGAGCTTCTTCTCGGTGATGAACGCGGCGAACTTGGACTCGGACATGGGAATTTCCTCGGAGTGACGGCGGGGACGCGCCAGCGGAGCGCGGCGGGTGGGTGGCGCGCACGTGCGAACGAGCGGACGAGCGGAGACCAGAGAAGGGCGCGTTTTCTAGCCCACGCGACCGGGGCCGCGCAAGTCGCGCGGGCCTCAACCGTCGTTGGGGGCGTCGGGTGCGCCGCTGTCGGCCGCCGCAGCGTCGCCCGCGCCGGCCTCACAGGGGAGCCGCTGCGTCGTGAAGCGCCCGGAGAAGCACGAGGAGATCTCCGCCGGGACCTGCGCGTCCGCACAGGTGGGGTCCCCGTACACGCAGGTGCCGCCGTCGACGAAGCACGGGCCGCACGGGCTGCCCTCGCGCGGCGGGGCGGCGGGGCAGAGGTTGGCGCGTGGGCTCGTCGCCCGCGCGAAGGCGCCGCGCGTGCACTGCGCGAACGCCCCGCACGGCCCGTAGAGGCACGTCGTGCCCTCGGGGAGGGCGCACCACGCCCCCTCCTCGGGGAGCGCCTCGGGGCACACTGCGGGCGCCGCGGCCTCTGGCGCCCCTGCCTCGCCGTCGACGGGGCCGCCGGCCGCCTCGCCGCAGTTGGCGGCGGCGAGCCCCAGCGCGAACGACGCGACGAGCGCGAGCGCGACCACGACGCGCGGGGGCAGTGGACCGGGGCTTGTCGACACGGCGCGCCGACTCTACCAGGGTCTCTCCGCCGAGGAAGCCACCCTTCGACGGAGCCCGCGCGCCGTGCGCGGACGGCCGGCCCGGGGTATAACGCCGCCCGTCGGGTCACGCTGCGACGGCCGCCGCGCGACCTCGTCTCGCTCGTCACCGCGCCGCTCGCCCCGCGACCGCGCCGCCTTCGCGCCACCTCCGAGGAGTCCGTCATGTCCAGCCTGCCCCCCGTGTACATCGTGTCTGCGACCCGCACCCCCATCGGAGCCTTCCAGGGCGCGCTCTCCTCCGTGTCCGCTCCCAAGCTGGGCGCCGCCGCCATCCAGGGCGCGCTCGCGCAGGCGAAGGTCGACGCCGCCCTGGTCGGCGAGGTCTTCATGGGCAACGTGCTCTCCGCCGGCCTCGGCCAGGCGCCCGCGCGGCAGGCGCTCATCTACGGGGGTCTCCCCAACTCGGTGCCCGCGACGACCGTCAGCAAGGTGTGCGGCTCCGGGCTCCAGGCCGTGGTGCTCGGCGCGAAGACCCTCGCGGTCGGTGACACCGACCTCGTGGTGGTGGGCGGCATGGAGTCGATGTCCAACGTGCCGTATTACCTCGACAAAGCGCGCAGCGGCTATCGCATGGGCAACGGCACGCTGGTCGACGGCATGATCTTTGACGGCCTCTGGGACCCCTACGGCAACGTGCACATGGGCAACTGCGGCGACCTCTGCGCGAAGGAGTTCAACTACACGCGCGAGGCGCAGGACGAGTACGCCCGCGAGAGCTTCCGCAAGGCGCTCGCGGCCCAGAAAGAGGGCCTGTTCGACGCCGAGATCACCCCCGTCTCCGTGCCGCAGAAGAAGGGCGACGCGCTCCTGGTCAAGACCGACGAGGGCCCGGGCAAGGGCGATCCCTCGAAGTTCGCGTCGCTCCGCGCGGCCTTCTCGAAGGACGGCACCATCACCGCGGCGAACGCCTCGTCCATCAACGACGGCGCGAGCGCGCTCGTGCTCGCGAGCGAGGCGGCCGTGAAGAAGCACAGCCTCACCCCGCTGGCGCGCATCGTGGGGTACGCGGGCGCAGCGCAGGCGCCGGAGTGGTTCACCACCGCGCCCGCGAAGGCCATGGACAACGCCGCGGCGAAGCTCGGCGTGAAGCTCGCCGACATCGATCTGTTCGAGATCAACGAGGCCTTCGCCGTCGTGTCGATGGTGTGCGCGGACCAGTGCAAGATCGACCGCGAGCGCGTCAACGTGCGCGGCGGTGCCGTGGCCCTCGGCCACCCGATCGGGGCGAGCGGCGCCCGCATCCTCACCACGCTCGTCCACTCGATGATCCAGCGCGACAAGAAGCGGGGCCTCGCGACCCTGTGCATCGGCGGCGGCGAGGCCCTCGCTGTGGTCGTGGAGCGCTAGGAGCGGAGAGCGCCGTGCTCGGGCCCACCGAGGTCGCGCCGGGCGTGGCGCGCGTGGCGGCGCGCACGCCCACGCTCCCGCCCGCGACGCACACGAACAGCTACGCGCTGGGCCGGCGAGAGGTCCTGTTGGTCGAGCCGGCGACGCCCGACGACGACGAGCTCGCCGAGTGGCTCGCGTGGGCCCGCGGGCTCGCGAGCGCCGGCCGCACGCTCGTAGGGATCCTCGCGACCCACCACCACGCTGACCACGTCGGCGGGCTCGACGTGCTCACGCGGGAGCTCGGCCTGCCCCTCTTCGTCCACGCCGACACGGCGGCGCGCGTGGCGTTCGCCGGGCCGATGCGCACGCTCGAGGACGGAGACGTCGTCACGCTCGAGGGCCCGCGGCCCATGGCGCTGCGCGTGCTGCACACGCCGGGCCACGCGCCGGGGCACCTGTGTCTGTTCGACGAGGCGGACCGGACCGTGATCGTCGGCGACATGGTCGCGAGCGAGGGGACGATCCTCATCGCGCCCGCGTCGGGGGGTGGCGACATGGCCGCCTACCTGACCCAGCTCAGGCGCCTCGCCGACCTCGAGGCGGCGACCGCGCTGCCCGCGCACGGCGATCCCATCACCGCGCCGCGAGCCCACTTCGAGCGGTACGTGAGCCACCGGCTCGCGCGTGAGGCCCGCGTGCGCCGGGCGACGCGGACCGAGGGAGACACGCTCGACGCGCTCGTCCGGGTGGCGTACGACGACACGCCAACCGCCCTCCACCCGATCGCCAAGCTCAGCCTGGAGGCGCACCTCGAGAAGCTCGTGGCCGAGGGCCTCGTGACGCGCCAGGGCGAGCGGTTCTGCGCCGCGGAGACCCCAGCCGAGAGAAACTTGCCTACCTTGTGATCTCTTTCACGCGCTGCCCCCACGTTCTCGACAGGGGCAGCGAGCCCCGCGCGGAGGTCGACATGGGCGCGGCGCACAAGGTCAGCGAAGAGTCGGGGGTCTTTCGAGCGGTCGCCGCGCCGCGCGCGGGCGAGAGCCTCGAACGCAGGCGCCTCGCCGCGGGGGGCAAGCTCCCGGTCGACGAGGTGCTGCGCATCGCGGACGTGCTGCTTTTTCACGTGGAGCGAGCCCACATGGGCGGCCTCTGCCTCGGCCACGTGAACACCGAGAGCGTCGACCTGCTCGAGGACGGCGGCCTCTCACTGGCGGGCGCGGGCTACTCCCACGCCGAGCTGCCGCCGCCCGAGAGTCGGCTTCAGGACGAGCGGGCGCGCGAGCAGGACGACGTGTTCGTGGTGGGCGCCCTGCTCTACGTGCTCCTCACCGGCGAGGAGCCGCGTATAGGCCCGCACGGCCCCCTCGGCGCCCGCGCGCTGTTCTCGTCGCCCGTACCGTCGAAGGTCTCCCGGGCGATCGGGCGCGCGCTCCACCCGCGGAGGGCCGTGCGCTGGCGCGACGTGGCCGATCTCCGCGAGGCGCTCTTCGCGACCGAGGGCGCCCTCCCCACTCTGCCCGAGAGCCAGCGCGCCCCCGAGTGGCCCATCGTGCTCGTGCGCCGCGTGCGCTGAGCTACGCGCCGAAATACGCCCGCATCGGGGCGAAGTAGTGCTCCTCCCAGCCCCTCCGGTACTTGGCGCCCTGCCCGCGGGGGATGCCCGTGTGCTCGAGCGTGAGCTCCGTGCCGCCTGGGTGGGGCCTCAGCGCCAGCTCGATCCGCGAGTCCACCGCGCCCGCGGGGAACTCCGTCGTGCGCCAGGTCTGGACGATGCGCAGCGGGCGGGCGAGCTCGACGGTGGTGCCCTCGATGTAGCCACCCCACGCGGTGTGGCGGCCGCCGACCCTCGGCTCGACGGTCGCCTCGCCGCCCGTGAACGCCCCATGCTCGGCGCCGCTCATCCACGCGTCGAAGATTCGCTCCGGCGGCGCCGCCAGCCGCACAGTGAGGCGGAGCGCGACCACCTTGGGGGCGGCCTTCTTCGCCGTCTTGTTCGCCGTCTTCTTCGCCGCCGTCTTCTTCGCCGCCGTCTTCTTCGCCGCCGTCTTC
>CAZHGG010000186.1:0-8911 GCA_964531755.1 uncultured Polyangiaceae bacterium | reverse complement strand
CGCACCAGTAGTAGGTGCAGGCGTAGTCGCTCGTGCAGGGCGCGCCGGGTGGACGGGGTGGAGTGCACTTGCCGGTCCCCGCGTGGTCGCAGATGAGACCGCCCGCGCATCCGAAAAAAGCGCACGGGTCGCCCTCAATACCCCGCGTCACGTCCGCGAGGCAACGCTTGCCGGGGCAGGGCGGGGCGGGCGGCGCGGGCGGCCGCGGAGTAGGATTGTACTTGCAGTACTCGCAGCTGGCGCCCTTCGCGCACCCGTAGGGGAGGCACAGCTCCCCCACGGGTGCGCGCGAGACGCACGTGCCGCACCCACCGCTCGGGCGAAAGCACAGCCCGCCGGCACACTGCGTGGAGTCCCCACACGGAGCGCCGTCCGGCAAAGTGCCGGGTATGTCGAGGTCGCACGAGCCCCACTCGGATGCCCAGAAGAACTGGAAGTAGCTCCGGAACGGAGCAGGGCCGTCCAAGCAGTCTGCCCTGACGCGGGCGGAGCACGTGTGGAGTCGCGCGGGGGTGATTCGGCTGCCCGGCGCACCGAGCCAGGTGCGGCATCGCTCCTCGAAGAGCTTCCGCATGCGCAGCTGCTCGGGGGGGACCGGTTCGTGCCCGGGGGGGACGAGCTCAGCGCTCCTGCAGAGAGCGGCCGTCTCGTACGCGGCGACGTATTCGGCGCATGCCGTCGCGATGTCGCCGGGCACCGGCTCCGGGGCCGGTGGAGGGGGAGCGGGGGGCTCCGACGCGCACGCGAGCGGAGTCGCCCCTATCGCCACGAGAGTGAGCCCCCGCGCGACGCGGGCGAAGTGCGAAGGGCGCATGGCTCAGCGCCTCCGGCGGGGAGGGAGGACCCCGGAGGGGACACGCGCCGCCGCTGCGGCTGCACGGGCGACGAGACTTAGGTCCCTCGCCGTCGCTCGCTCACGCGCGCCTCGCACCTTGCCCATGTCCGCTCCCCGTGAGGACGGTAGCGCACGCGCGCCGCCGCGCAAGGCTGAGCTGCACAAGAGAGCTGCCCTGGAGCGGGACTTCAGTCAGCGCTCTCGCGCGGGAGCGTCATCACTAATCCGGGCGAGTACCCAGTTGCGCTGAGACGCAGGGACACATGCAGTCGGCAAGATTGTCATGGCGTCAGCCGCGTTCCACGAAGCCGCTAACGTTAGTAGGCGTGTGTCTGCAAATAGAGCCAACACCCGACCCCGACCCCCAAAACCCCGACCGCGACCCCGACCGCGACCGCGACCCCGACCGCGACCCGACCCCGCCCGCGACCCCGACCGCGACCCCGACCGCGACCGCGACCACGACCACGACCACGACCGCGACCCCGCCCGCGACCCGAAGGCCTCGGGCGGCTCGGCCCACGCTGCCGCCGCTCGTGGCCGGTCGCATCACGGCGTAGCACGTTGAGCTCGCGCGCCCGTCCCAGCGGCTTCTCTCCCCGAGGGCCGACGCGCGTGCGACGATGAGGCCATGCGCACGCCGCTCCCGTTCGCCGCCGCCGCGTGGCTGCTCGCTCCGTTCACGGCGCTCACGCTCGCCGCGACGGCGCGCGCCGACATTCCCCCGCCCGACGACCAGGTGAAGGCCTGCGTCGAGGCGGCGGTCTCGCGGCGCATCGTGGCGAGGGCGCCGTCGCTCGGCCCGTCGCCGTGCCGCGTCGTGGGCGCGTACGGTGGGGTGGTCTCGTCCCCGGGGGAGGCCTCCAGCAAGCGCAACGAAGAGCAAAAACGTGAAGGATACACGTGGATTTGTCCGCTCACGCGGAGCTACCGGGAGGACACCCTGTACTGCAAGCTGCCGGAGGGGATGACCGCGGAGGACGCGCTGCGGGGCCCGGATCCCGCGCCCGCGCCACCCTCGCCCCCCTCGCCCAGCGGAGCCGCGGGCGCGGGGACCGACGCCACGAAGGTGCGGGGGTGCGGCGGGTGCGATGCGGGGCCCGGGCCGGCTTCCTCGCCGCTCGCCGCGCTGGCCCTCGTCGGCCTCGTGGGCCTCGCGGTCGGTCGCCGGCGGCGCTGAACGCCGCGAGCGGGCGCGGCGGGCGCGCGCTGCTACCCTCGGCGGGCGATGTCGCGTCACGAGCTCCACGATCCGGGCCGCGGGCTCGCCCTCAACCTCGGCGGGCTCGAGGTCACCGCGTTCAGCATCTCCGGGCTCGCCACGTGGATCGCGGTGCCGTCGCTCGACGCGTGCTTCGACCTCGGGCACTGCACCGTCGAGGTGAGCCGCCTCCGCAACGTGCTGCTCTCGCACGCCCACCAGGACCACTCGCTCGGCGTCGTGCGCCACCTCTCCCTCCGCGCGATGACCGGCGCGCGCCCCTCCCGCGTCTACCTGCCCGAGGAGAGCCGCGAGCCCATGCTCGCGATGCTCCGCGCGTACGAGCGGCTCGAGGGCAAGAGCGACGGCGATTTCGAGGCCAACGTGCACGGCGTCTCCGCGGGCGAAACGTTCGAGCTCTCTCCTCGGCACCGCGTGCACGCGTTCGACGCGACGCACCGCCTGCCCTCGCGCGGCTACACCGTGCTCGAGACGCGGCGGAAGCTGCTCGACAAGTTCGCCGGGCTGCCCGGCGAGGCGCTGCGCGACGCGCGCGCGGCGGGCGAGGAGCTCTATTCGTTCCACGAGCGCGCGACCCTCACGTACGTCGGCGACAGCACGATCGACACGCTCGAGCGGCACCCCGAGGTGGGCCAGAGCGACGTGCTCTTCCTCGAGGCCACGCACCTGCCTGGGACCTCGCCCGAGGTGAGCGCGAAGTACGGGCACACTCACCTCGAGGAGCTCGCCGCCCTCCATTTGCGCGCCCCGGAGGCGCTCGCGAGCCCGCACGTGGTGCTCAAGCACTTCAGCATGAAGTACGCGCGCGGCGACATCCTCGCCGCCCGTGACCGGCTGCCTGCGGGTCTGCGAGAGCGCGTGACCATGCTGGTGTGAGCGTCGCGGCCGTGGGGCCGGCGCGGCGACTGGCACTTCGCGCGCGCCGTGGCCCGACGCTTCGCGTGCCTCACGGCGCCTCTTGCTCGCGGCGCTCGCTCGTCCGATCCTCCCTCGCGCGCAACGGAGCGCGAGGGAGGTCATCGGAAATGGCACACACGGTCAAAGGCGACTGGGTCTGGTACGAGCTCATGACGAAGGACGTGGCGGCGGCGGTGGCCTTCTACGGGGAGGTGGCGGGCTGGAAGACGGAGGCGTTCGGCGCCGACTACCTCATGTGGGTGGGCGCTCGCGGCCCCCTCGGCGGCGTGATGTTGCTGCCCGAAGAGGCCGCGAAGATGGGCGCGCCGCCGCACTGGATGGGTAACCTCCAGGTCGACGACGTGGACCGGGCCGCGGCGCGCGTGAAGGAGCTCGGCGGCAAGGTCTACAAGGAGCCCTTCGACGTGCCGACGATCGGGCGGGTCGCGATCGTGGCCGATCCGCAGGGCGCGAGCCTCGCGATCTTCAAGCCTGAGCAGCCCATGAACGCGCAGGCCGACGCCCAAGCGGGCGAGGTGTGCTGGCGCGAGCTGCTGACGAGCGACGCCGCGGCGGCCTTCGCCTTCTATTCCGACATCGTCGGCTGGAAGTCGCTGGAGGAGATGGACATGGGGCCCATGGGCACCTACCGAATCTACGGTGTCGGCGATCGGCGCCTCGGCGGCATGATGACGACCCCGAAGGACCAGGGAATGCCGCCCGCGTGGCTCTTCTACGTGGACGTCGCCGACCTCGACGCCGCCATCTCGCGGGCCACGGCCATGGGGGCCAAGGTGCTGAACGGACCCATGGAGGTCCCGGGCGGGGCTCGCGTCGCGCAGCTCATGGACCCGCAGGGCGCGGCCTTCGCGCTCCACCAGCGACCCAAGAGCTAGCCGGAGAGGGCGAGCGCGGTCGCCGAGGCGTCGGGCCGAGGCGGTCGCGGTCACCCCCAGAACTTCCACCACGGGCGGCTCGCCTTCGCGCGGGCCGCCTCGATCTTGGCGAGCGCCTTCTTGCCGTCTTTGCTGGTGGGGTCCACGTCGAGCAGGCGCTCGAGATCGGCCGCCGCCTCGTCGAGCCGGCCCACGAGGCCGAGCGCCCACGCGCGGTGGAAGAGCCCGCGCGGGTGATCAGCGCGGAGCGCGAGCAGCTCGTCGGCGGCGGCGAGCCCAGCCTCGGCGTCCTCGAGCTCGTTGTGGGCGCGCGCGGTCTCGACCAGCAGCGGGATTCGCTCCGCGTCCTTCGCGACGACGAGGCCGCGGCCGAGCACCTCGAGGGCCTTCGCCCAGTGCTTCCGCCGCGAGTGGAGGCGGGCGTAGTTCTGATAGTGCGCGATGCGCGCGGGCTCATGGCCAATCGCGGCCTCGTAGTCGGCCATCGCCGAGACCTCCGAGCCTGCGGCCTCGTGCAGGTTCCCGCGGTTGGCGTGGGCGATCGCGAGGATCTCCGGGTCCGTCGAGGTGCGCACGAGCCCGTCGTAGATCGCGAGCGCGCCGGCGTGGTCCCCCTCGGCGCTGCGCGCGCACGCGAGCGCGATCTCGACCGGCGGGCTGGGCGCGAGCGCGAGGGACCGCTCGTAGCAGGTCGCGGCGGCGTGGTTGAGCTTCAGGATTTGGTAGTGCGTGCCCTTCGCGCGCCACAGGTCGGCGTCGTCGGGGGTGGCGCACAGCAGCGTGTCGAGCGCGGCGAAGCCGCGACGGTAGAGGCCCGCGTCGAACGAGGCCTCGGCGGCCTCGGGCGTGCGCGCGGCGGGGTCGTCGAGGTGGAGGAACGTGAGGGCCTCCGGCGCCGACATCCCGCACGCGGGGCAAGGGTCGTCGCGCTGGCCGGTCCGCTCACCGCCGCAGTTGAGGCACGACGCCGCGGTGGGCTCGACGGCGGCGACGGGGCACAGATCGAGGCTCACCTCGTCGCAGCCCGGGCACTGCCAGGCGACCCCGTAGTGGACCTCGGCGACCTCGTCCTCCGGGTATTTGCCGGCGCGCAGGAAGACGCCCTCGACGCCGCAGTGCTCGCACGTGACCGGCTGGGCAGACATGCCCGGACCATACCGGAGCGCGGTCCGTCGCGGGAGCCGTCAGCGCGCGACGAGGCGGCAGGTGCCGATCGGCGTGAAGACCCGGGAGGGCGAGCCCACGCGGACGACCAGCTCGGCCGAGGCGCGCGCGCCGACCTTCAGCGCGGCGGGCGTCGGGTCCACCGAGGTGCCCACGAGGCACTCGGCGTCTTGCGCGCACGCGTTCTGCACGCGCACGACGTGGGTGTAGCCGTAGGCGCCCAGCCGCGCCTCGCCCGTCAGCGTCACGCACGCGGGCAAGCCCGAGGGCTCGGCCGGCGCCGGCTCGGCCCGGGCGCGCGGTCCGAGCGCGCCGAGCACGAGGGCCGCCGCGCCGAGGGCAACGAGGACACGCTTCATGCCTACATGGTAACACCTTCTTCCGCGCGCGCTCCTCGCCCGCGCGCGCTGGCGACGCGCTACGCTCGCCTCGTGCCCCCGCTCTCGCGCGCCGCGGCGAACCTCGGCCTCGCCGCGATCGCGGCCTCCGCCATCGCCTGCGCGACGGGCTGCGTCGGGGCCCCCTTCGCGCTGCCCCCGACGCAGATCACCGTCGCGACCGGCATGGAAGGCTCACGCGGCCGCGTGGAGGTGCCCCTCCAGGTGCGCGCGGGCGTGCACCCCATGCAGTTCTCGCCGGCGTGGACGAGCCGCGATTTCGATCTGGGTGTAGGCTACATGCTCGACGCGACCCGCTCGTTCACTCTGCACGGCGGCTACGCCGAGGGCGGGGCGGTCTTGTGGAAGCGGGGAGGGCACAGAGGGTTTCAGCGCCTCTCCGCGCGCGCTCAGGTGCGCGTGCTGAAGGACGTGGACCAGCCGCTCGTGGGCCGGGGCGCGGCCGGGCTCCTCGTGCTCGAGACCGGCACGTTCGCCGACGGCCCCTTCGGCGGGGTCGACGGGAAGGGCGGCGTGGTGGGCTACGCCTTCGGCGAGAGCAGCGTCGGCGTCGCGAGCGAGCTGTCGTACGCGAACGTCGACCGGCTGAACGCGTGGGCCCTCACCTTGGGCCTCGTCGTGCGCATGCCCACGGTCGGCGGGTTCGCCTGGGTGTGGGCGACCGAGCTCATCAAGAAGTGACGCGCGCGACGAGCCCGCGCTCGCGCCCTACTTGAGCCGCGCGCCGGGCGCGGCGGTCTCCGGGGCGGTCGCGAGCACGAGCGCGTCCGAGGGACCCGTGGCGAGCACCATGCCGTGAGACACGAGGCCCTTGCCGAAGTCGCGCGGGGCGAGGTTCGCGACGACCACGACGCGCTGGCCCGTGAGCGCCTCTGGCGTGAACGTCAACGCGAGGCCCGCGACGATCGTGCGCGCCGCGGCCTCGCCGAGGTCGACCGTGAGGCGCAGGAGCTTGTCCTTCTTGGGCACGCGCTCGCAGGCGGTGACGAGGCCGACCCGCAGCTCGACGCGCGCGAAGTCGTCGTACGTGATGGGCGCCGCGGGCTCGCCTGGCGCGTCGGCCTTCGCGGGCGCGGCGGGCGCCTTGGCCGGGGCCGGGGGCGCGGCCTCGGGCGCGGCCTTCGGGGGCGCGAGCTTCGCGAGCAGCGCGGCGACCTGGTCCTTGTCGAACATCGGGAAGAGCGGCGTGCCGGTGGCGAGGGGCTCTCCGCCGGGGAGCGGCGCGAAGGTCGTGGGGAACACGTCGTCGCCGGCCACGAGCGGCTGCGGCGCGAGCGGCGGGAGGCCGAGCTGGGCGAGCAGCGCGTCGCTCTTCTGCGGCATCGCCGGCCAGATGGCGACGCCGAGCAGCCGCAGCACCTCGAGCAGGGTCGCGAGGATGGTCTCGGTGCGCGCGGCGTCGCCGGCCTTCGCCGTGGCCCAAGGGGCCGCGCGATCGACGTATTGGTTCGCCCGCGACGAGACCTCCCACGTGTGCTCGAGCGCGCGGTGGATCTCGAGCGCCGACCACGCCGCGCGCGCGGCGCGCAGCGACTCCTCCACGTCGCGGACGAGGTCGGTCTCGAGCGGGGTGGGGTCCTTCCACGCGGGGCGCTTGCCGCCGGTGAGCTTCGCGCAGAGGCCGAGGGTGCGCTGCAGGAGGTTGCCGAGGTTCTTGCCGAGGTCGGCGTTGTAGCGCTCGAGCATCGCCGCGTGATCGAAGTCGCCGTCTTGGCCGAACGCCACGCCGCGCAGGAGCTGGTAGCGCAGCACGTCGGGGCCGAGCTCGCGGGCGAGGCGCAGCGGATCGACCGCGTTTCGCAGGCTCTTCGACATCTTCTGGCCGTCGACCGTGAGGAAGCCGTGCGCGAACACCGTCGTGGGGAGGTCGTCCTCCGAGTAGCCCGCGGCGAACAAGAACGCGGGCCAGTACACCGCGTGAAACCGCAGGATGTCCTTGCCGACGAGGTGCACGAGCGTCGCGTCGCGGCCCTTCGCGGGCCAGAACTCGGGGTGCCCCGCGGCGGCCAGCGACGACAGGTAGTTCGTGAGCGCGTCGAACCACACGTACATCACGTGGCGCGGGTTGCCGGGCACGCCGACGCCCCACGAGAAGCTCGTGCGCGACACGGAGAGGTCGCGGAGCCCCTCCTTCACGAAGCTGATGACCTCGTTGCGCCGCTCGCGCGGGCGGATGAAGTCGGGGCGCGACTCGTAGAGGGCGAGCAGCCGGTCCTGGAAGCGCGAGAGGCGGAAGAAATACGTGTCCTCCTTGAGGCGCTCCACGGGCTTCTTGTGCAGAGTGCACAGGTTCCCGGGCTGCTCGAGCTCCTTCTCGGTCTTGAAGGACTCGCAGCCGACGCAGTACCAGTCCTCGTACGAGCCCTCGTAGAGATCGTCGCCGCGCGCGGCGATCTTCTCCCACAGCGCGCCCACGAACGCCTTGTGGGCCTCGTCGGTGGTGCGCACGAAGTGGTCGGGGGCCACGAGCAGCTCGGGCCACGCCGCGCGGAACGGCGCGCTCGCGGCGTCGACGAAGGCCTTCGGGGCCATGCCCCGCTCGGTGGCCTGCCGCTCGATCTTCAGGCCGTGCTCGTCGGTGCCGGTGAGCAGGAACGTCGCGTCACCGAAGAGCTCGTGCGCTCGCCGGAGGGCGTCCGCGCACACCGTGGTGTAGGCCGTGCCGAGGTGCGGCACGTCGTTGACGTAGTAGATGGGGGTGGTGACGGCGAAGCGGCTCATGCGCTCCGCGCACTATCACGAAACGCGGGCCCTCGCGGGGGCCTCAGTCGCCCGCGGAGCTGCGCGCGGCCTTGCGCTGCGTGGCGGGCGGGATGCTGGGCGCGCGCTTGGCCGGAGGGGCGCCGTCGAGGGCGCGGCGGAGCGGCAGCATGAACATGCGGTCGATGGCGACGCGCAGCTCGCGGGGCGGGGGCGACTCGCTCGTCTGCGCCAGGATGCGGAGCTCCGAGGCGGGGGTGCCGCCGAGCGCCGAGCCGGAGCGGGGGATGACGTCGAGCGGCATGGGCGCCACGAGCACGAGCTCGTCGCCGCGCTGCCGGAGCCACGTCGCCTGGTAGAGCGTGGTGATCGCGCCCGACGACTCGTGGAACACGAACGGGCGCCACTCGAGCGGCGCGCGGAGGTCGAAGCTGTGCGCGCCGAGGTGGATGTCGTGCCCCTCGAGCACGAGCGGATCCCCCTTCGACGTCGAGAGGTACAGCGAGCGCAGCGAGAGCGGGTGGGTGCGCTCGAGCGCGCGCACGAGGGCGAGGGCGTCCGCGGGGTGGAGGCCGATGTCGGCGCCGTCCACGTCGAGGGCGTCGCCCTCCGGCACGGTCGCGGCGAGCGCGATCAGGGCGGCGCGCGCGTCTTCGCTGCCCTCGTCGAGGTGGACCGAGACGAAGCGCGTCGCCGACAGCCGGGTGAAGGCGAGGAGCACGCGCGTGCGGCGGCGGTTGCCGAGGACGGTGAGCCCGAAGGGCTCGTCGAGGTCGAGCAGCTCGGAGGTGACCCCGCC
>CAZHGG010000185.1:6144-8915 GCA_964531755.1 uncultured Polyangiaceae bacterium | reverse complement strand
GGGCCCTCATGGTCACCAGGGGTACCACGAGAAACAGCCGCGCCGAGCGAGATCGTGCGATCGGGCTCGGCGCGGCGCGGCTCGGGGTGCCGTGAGGGGCTCAGGCGACCGGGGCGACCTCCGAGGCGGCGAAGAAGTAGGCGATCTCGATCTTCGCGTTGTCGAGCGAGTCGGAGCCGTGCACGGCGTTCTCGCCGATGCTGGCGGCGTAGAGCTTGCGGATGGTGCCGGCCTCGGCCTTGGCCGGATCGGTCGCGCCCATCGCGGCGCGGTACTCGGCGACCGCGTTGTCCTTCTGGAGCACGGCGACGACGACCGGGCCGCGGGTCATGAAGTCGCAAAGCTCGCCGAAGAACGGGCGCGCCTTGTGCACGGCGTAGAAGCCCTCCGCCACCGCCCGGGAGAGGTGCGTCTTCTTCACGGCTACGAGGTCGAAGCCCTTCGCCTCGAGGTGGGCCAGGATGGCGCCAGCGTGCTTCTTCTCGACGGCGTCCGGCTTGATGATGCAGAGGGTGCGTTCGACGGCCATGACGTGCTCCTGAGGCGGGCGCGAGGGCCCGCGAAAGTGAAAAGGGGGAACCGCGCCGCCAGAGCGCGGAGCGGGGGCGCTAATAGGGGACAGGTCCGGAAAGCGCAAGCGTTGCGAGCCTTGGCTAGCTAGCCAAGCTAGGCGCGAGACCTCGCCCGGTGTCACAGACCGATCGACGTCCCGTCGCGCACGAGCTCGGAGAAGTCACGGGCGCAGAGCTCGCCCAGCGGGAGGGGGCGGCCGCGGGTGTCCTCCAGGGTCGCCGGGGTCGTGGTCTGCTCGCCGGCGTGCGCGAGCGAGGCCATCTCGCAGCCAGGGCTCACGGCCAGGCGAACGACCAGGGGGGCACCCGCGGCGCCGGTGGCGGGGCGGAGGAACCTGCCCACCTCGCCGGCGCTCTCGCGCCGAAACCCACGCGACTCGAGCAGGCCCATGACCTTGACCGCCGGGGCGACCCTCCCGGCGACCCGGTCGAGCGCCATGGCGGCGCGCTCCTCCGTGGACGCAACGAAGATCGCGCGGCCCAGCTGCTCGAACGGCTGCAAGAGGGCGTAGTCGGCGAGCACCGCCGCCCAGGCGGCGACCTCGGCCGGCGGGAGCTCCGCGGGGTGGGCGATGCGCACGGTGGCCTCGGGGGGCGGCGCGAAGGCGGCGTCGCGCGCGTCGGCGAAGGAGCCGTCCTCCGCCACCCGGAAGGTGCGCTCCCCGGCGGACGTGCGCGCGGTCCACACGAGCCGACGCACCAGGCTCCCGGCGAGCGGGTGGGCGACGAGCAGCGCCTGGAACTCCGCGAGGGGCCACGCGCGACCGCGGGTCATGGCGGCCTCCATCCGCCGCCGCTCGCGGTCCGCGACCGCGTCGAGATCGGCCCGTAGCGCGTCGAACCTGGCCTTCGCGACCTTCACGGCCTCGGGGTCGTCCGCGCGCGTGGGGCGCGGCAGCGAGCGCGACGTCGCCCCCGTCGGCTCGCCGCCGTCACCCACGCGCCGGACGAGCGGGCGGAGGGCCTCGTCCAGAGAGACGGTGAGCGCGCGGGCGCCGTACGACAGCGCGAGGGTGCCGTCGCGGGCGAGGCCGAGATCAGGGAGCGTGCGGTCCCCGAGCTCGTCGGGCGACAGGCCGCGCGCCTGGGCGGCCTCGAGCACGAGGGCGCGCGCGTGCTGCCTCAGCGCGTCGAAGCGGGTGGTCTCGGCGATGTGTGCAAGATGCATGAGCGCGCGATCGTCGGCGAGCTGCGCGAGCGCCGAGCAGGCCCGCTTGGCCTTCTCCTGGTGCTTGCGCGCCCACTCGCGCGCGAGCGCGCCGAGGCGACGCCCGCTCGCCTCCGACGGGAAGACGACCGCGGCGAAGAGCATCCACTCGTGCCGGCCGGGCGCGTCGCCGAGCACCCACTGCTCGACGAGCTCGGCGGCGAAGGCCTCGAGGGCGCCGGGCGCGCACGCCGCGTGGACGCCCGCGAGCCCGGGGTACGGCGGGTCGAGGGGACAGCTCTGCAAGAGCTCGAGGAGGGCGTCGCGTCCGTCGGGCCCGAGGGCGCCGCCGCCGGCCAGCGCGACCGGGGGCAGCTCCGCCTCGCGGAGGAACGGGGGGCGCTTCGCGGGCGTCGCCCCGATGGCCAGCGGATCGCGCGCGAGGAGCGCCGCCACCTCCGCGCGCGTCGCCGCGTCGTAGCGCTCGACGGCCCGAGCGACCGCGTCGGCGTCGCGATCGGCGAGGAAGCGCAGCGCGGTCTCGGCGTCGGTCCGGGCCTCCCCGGCGGGTCCGAGGGCGTCGGGGACGAGGCCGAGCGCCGCGATCTCCGCGTGCTCGGCGAGCCACGCGAGGGCCACGCGCCGGTACCTCTTGCGGCGCGCCGCCACCCGCGCGATCCGCGGCGCGGAGGCCGGGCTCACGAGGGCCATCAGCGCCTCGAAGTGCGCGGCGCCGTCGTCGTACGCGCCCAGCCAGCGGAGCCAGTCGGACTTCAAGAGGCCGGGGAGCGCGGCGAGCCCGTGGGCGCGGACGAGCGCCAGCGGAGAGCCTCGGAGGTGCGCCGCGCCGGTGTTCCAGGCCTCCAAGCGCTCCGCGTCGGGGACCCTCCGGTAGCCGAGCCGCCCCCCGGGCTCGCGGACGAGGGCGTAGTCCGCACAAGCGTACTTGCCGGCGGGGATGGCCTCCCAGGTCTCGGCGCGCCACGCCGCGAGCTCCTCCGCGCTCATCTCGCGATGGACGGGCTCGGCCGCCACCTCCGCGAGCGGGGCGA
>CAZHGG010000185.1:0-6134 GCA_964531755.1 uncultured Polyangiaceae bacterium | reverse complement strand
CCCCCCCCCGGCGGGGCGGGGGGGGGGCGGGGGGGGCCCCCCCCCCGGGGGGGGGGGCGCGGGGGGCGCGCGCGGGGCCGCCGCCGCCGCCGAGCCGCCCCGCCGCCCCTCCCCGGCTCGCCGGCTTCGTGCGCCACGGCCGATCGCGCAGCAGGGGCGGAGTCTCCCCCTCGGCGCCGGACGGCTCGGCCGCCGCGCGGCGCCGCTCGGAGAGCCGCCGCACGGCCTGCGCCCCCTTGCCTTCGACAGCGGCGTCCGCGAGCTCCGGCGCGTCGCGGAAGAACCCCAGCACGATCGGCTGCAGCGCAGGGTGCGCGGCGTAGGGCGCGAGCGCGGCCGCCGCCTCGGGCGTGCGCACGCTTGCCAGCGCTTGGGCGACCTGCCGCGGCGGCGTCTTGAGGAGCGGGCCGTATCTCGGCTTCTTCAGGAGCTCCGGCAGCGCCGCCGCGCACAGCGCGACGAGCGCGGAGGGAGGCAGCGCCATCGCCAGATCGAGCGCGTAGGGGGTCAGCGACTGCGCGCGCGCGCACTCCGCGCGCACCACGTCGACGTCGCTCGCCGCGGAGAGGAGGAACGCGCAGGAGGGGCCGCCGGCCTCGTGCGACTCGGCGAGGTCGAGGTTGGCCCACGGCTCGTCGGGGAACACGAACGCGAGCGTCGCGCGCTCGAGCAGCGGGGCGCCGTCACGGAGCGACGCCGCGAGCGCGACCGCCTCCGCGTACTCCGCATCGG
This sequence comes from uncultured Polyangiaceae bacterium, assembly GCA_964531755.1. Taxonomy (GTDB): domain Bacteria; phylum Myxococcota_A; class Polyangia; order Polyangiales; family Polyangiaceae; genus JAAFHV01. The sequence goes on along the minus strand of CAZHGG010000185.1, from coordinate 5,402 downwards.
GGGCCGCGCACAGCGCGTGCCGCACGGGGAGCGCCCTCGCGATCCGCCAGGCGTCGGGCGCGCCCGAGGTGAGCCAGACCGCCGTGGTCCACCCGCCGCTCGCGGCCGTGAGGCCGTAGGCGGACGCGCGATGGAGCACGCGCACGGCGTCGACCACGCCGCGGAGCGCCGCGATGGCGCCGAGGAAGTCGATCCTGCCGGCGGCGCGGCGCACGAGCTGCTCGGTGGCCGCCAGGACGTCGACCGTCGCCGACCGCACCGACTCGTCGGAGAGCGCGCGGAGCAGCGCGAGCGCGGCCTCGTGCGTCGCGCGGTGCTGCGGCTCGGCCTTGGAGGAGCCCGACGCGAAGATCGCGGCGTGCGGCCGGGAGCCAGTCCCAAACGCACCCTTCACGCACGCGAGCTCACGCGCCTTGACCAGCGCCCGACGCGCCGACGCCGCGCTCATCGGCAGCGCGGTGCCCGGGAGAGACCGGCGCGGGTGGAGGAGCTTCCTCAGGTCGGCGGAGAGCGCGAGGGGCGGCGTCATGGGCCGAGAGCTTAGAGCGGTGCGCGCCCGAATCGAGCCCGAACTCCCACGGCTCCCGCCCTCGGCCTCTCACGAGAGCCGAGGGGTCCGGGGCTCGATGACCGCTCCGTGTGCACGTCGCGTTCGGACGATTCAGGATCGGCGGAACCGGGTTCCGCCGTGGCGGCGCGCTCCACGCGGGATCGCAGGAGCCGCGGGCTCGCGCCGCCGCTCGCCCGCCGCGCGGCATTCGCGTTACGCTCGCGCCGAGGAGGTCCTCGTGGCAGCGAAGAGAAAGACCGATGGCGCACCGGCCGCGGCGCCGGCGGCGCCCGACGCGCAGCGCCCCCCGGCGGAGATCGCGTGCGCCGACGAGCTCGCGCGGCTGCGCGAGGACGACACGAGCCCGAGGCCCCCCGGCTGGCGCCTCTCGCCGAAGGCGGTGCGCGCCTTCATCCTCGGTGATCCCGCGCGCGGGATCCGCAAGAAGTTCGTCGGCAACCCGTCGCTCGTCGATCGGGCGATGGTGGCGCTCGCGACCAACCGCGGGCTCATCTTCGTCGGCGAGCCGGGCACCGCCAAGTCGCTCCTCAGCGAGCTCTTGTGCGCGGCGATCTGCGATCGGTCGACGCTGACCATCCAGGGGAGCGCCGGCACCACCGACGATCAAATCAAATATTCATGGAATTACGCGCTCTTACTGGCCGAAGGGCCGACCCCGCGCGCGCTCGTCCCGGCGCCCCTCTACACGGCGATGAAGGAGGGCCTGCTCGTGCGGTTCGAGGAGATCACGCGCTGCCCGCTCGAGATCCAAGACTCGCTGCTCGCCTCGCTCTCCGACCGCGTCCTCGCGATCCCCGAGATGGAGGGGCCCGACGCGATGCTCTTCGCGCGCGAGGGGTTCAACGTCATCGCCACCGCCAACACGCGCGATCTCGGCGTGAACGAGATGAGCGCCGCGCTGAAGCGCCGCTTCAACTTCGAGACCGTGTTCCCCATCCCCGACTTCGCGGTCGAGATGGAGCTCGTACGCGACGAGACCCGCCGGCTCCTCGAGCGCTCGGGCGTGCCCACGCTCCCCAGCGCCGACATCCTCGAGCTGCTCGTCACCACGTTCCGGGAGCTCCGCGTCGGCCAGACCGTCGACGGGCAGGCGATGGACCGACTCTCGGTCCCCATGTCCACGGCGGAGGCTGTGAGCGTCGCCCACGCGCTCGGCGTGCGCTCTCACTACGTGTCGGGGGGCGAGGCCACCCCGGCCGATCTCGTGGAGTGCCTCGTGGGCGCGGCGCTCAAGACCGACACCGAGGACGCCGCGCGCCTGCGGCGCTACTTCGATCAGCGCGTGTCGAAGCGCACCGAGCCCCACTTCCGCGCCTACTACGAGGCACGCCACCGGCTGCCCGGCTGAGCTCCAGAGACGCGCCGCGAGGGGCGCGCGACGATGCTCGGCGCTTGGAAACTCCGGTAGGCTCGCGCCATGGCGGCGCGGCGCGACGACGACACCTCCGGGGCCGCCAGCGGTGGCGCGCGAGCGACGCCGCTCCACCCTGGAGGCTTCCTTTCCATCCTGTTCGCGCTGCTGCAGCTCGCGGCGGCGACGGCGACCGCCTACGTGTGCGGGCTGTGGGCGACCGCGTACCTGGCGTGGGTGTTCCCCGGCCTCGTCGGCCTCGTGGTGACCGGCGCCTTCTTCATCGCCGCGGTGACCTCGGCTGTGACCTCGTTCGCGGCGAAGGGGCGCGGGAGAGGAATCGCTGCGCTCGGACTCGTGCTGGCGGTCCTCGCCTTCGGGGGACTCTACGGCGGGTGTCGCAAGGGCATGCACGACTTCGAGTGCGAAAACGCCCTCCCGGGTACGGCGAAATGCGCGGGCTTCTGGTGACTCGACGCTCGGTCGGCGGGCGCGGGCCGCCGCAACGAGGGTGACGAGGTGCCTGAAATTTCCGATCGAGAGATCGCCTCGGTACGCTGTCATGGGCAAGACGGAGACTCCCATGAAGCTCTCGGACGACGATCGGCGACGGTTCGACCAAGGCGGATTCGTTGTCCTGCGCGGCCTCTTCCGGGAGGCCGAGGTGGCGCCTGTGCGCGCCGCGTTCGATCGCCTGTACGAGACCTCCCAGACGCTCCGCACGACGGGCGAACATGACGGCGCGTTCTTCGTCCTCCACGGGCCGCCGGCGGGGCCCGTGGTCGTGCAGCGTGTGGTCTGGGCGGGCGGGGCCGAGCCCGCGCTCCTCGCGCTCAGCGAGGAGCCGCGGCTCGTCGAGCCGGCGCTCGAGCTGCTCGGCACGTCGCGCTGCGAACAGCTCCTCTGCCAGGCGCACTTCAAGATGCCCAATGACGGCGTCGCGTTCGACTGGCACCAAGACATCCAGCACCGTGACAAGGGCGGCGACACCTGGCGCGACGTCTCGGGCCGTGGCTCGTTCGTGCAGACCATCCTGCTCGTCGACGACATGACCGAGGAGAACGGTCCGCTCGAGTTCCTCCCGAGGGAGGCCGTCGAGCTCGACGGCGCGGGTCGGCTCGTCCAGGGCGGCGGCGCGCGGCTCGACGCCTCGCGCGCGGTCCCCGTCACCGGACGCGCGGGCGACGTGCTCGTGTTCGGCCCCTACGCCGTCCACGGCAGCGCCCCGAACCACTCTCCCCTGCCCCGCCGCGTGCTCATCAACGGCTACGCCGCGCCGGGCGCGAACAAGCGCTTCTACCCGGGTCGTGGCGCGTGCCGTGTCCTGCCGGCGGTCCACGTCGACGTCGGCGCGCCCCGCACACCCCGCGTCGCCTGACGTCCCACGGCGGTCGAGGAGGAGGGGGCGGGCGCACGCACGCCGGCCTCTGGTAGGCTGGTCGCGTGCCTCCGCCCAGCACCCCCCTGCGGGACGCGGTCGTCGCGCCGCGCCCCGCCCGCGTCCAAGCGACCGACGCACCGAGCCCGCGCTCCGCGCTCCACCTCCGCGCCTTCGACGAGGCGCACCACCGGCCCGCGGCTTAGCGGTGGGCCCTCCTCGCCCCGGCCTCCACGTCGTCGGCGTCCGGCACCACAGCCCCGCGTGCGCGCGGGTGGTCCGCGCCGCGATCCGCGCGCTGCGGCCGCGCTTCGTGCTGATCGAGGGCCCGAGCGACATGAACGAGCGGCTCGACGAGCTCTCCCTCGCGCACCGCCTCCCCATCGCGCTGTTCACCTACCGCCAGGACCCCACCGGCCGCTCCCGCAGCTCATGGGCGCCGTTCTGCGACTACTCGCCCGAGTGGGTGGCCCTCCGCGAGGCGCGCGAGGTGGGCGCCACTCCGCTCTTCATCGATCTCCCCGCCTGGGATCCCGCCTTCGACGGCGAGGAGAACCGCTACTCCGACCGACACACGCGGGCCTCCGATCGGCTCGGCGAGACCGCGACCTCGCTCGGCTTCGAGGACACCGACGCCCTGTGGGACCACCTCTTCGAGCAGCCCCGCGACCTCGCGCTCCTGCGGGGCGAGCTGTCGCGCTACTTCGAGGCGCTCCGCGCCGACGAGGCGCCACACGCGGGCGACGGCGCCCGCGAGGCCTTCATGAGCGCGTACGTCGAGTGGGCGCTCGCGGAGGCCGGCGGCGGCGATGTGCTGGTCGTGTGCGGGGGCTTCCACGAGCCCGCCCTCCTGCGCGCGGCGGCGCGCGAGGCCCAGAACGGAGGCAAGGGCGCGCCGATCCGGCCCTCCGCGCCGCTCCCCGCCGACGCGCGGGTCGGGACCTACCTCGTGCCCTTCTCGTTCCGTCGCCTCGACTCGTTCGCGGGGTACGCCTCGGGCATGCCGCAGCCTGCGTTCTATCAGGCGGTCTGGGAGCAGGGCGCCGACTCCGCGGCCGAGGCGATGCTGTTCGAGGCCATCCGGCACCTCCGCGGCAAGCGGCAGCGGGTCTCGCCGGCCGACGCGATCGCCGCCTCCACGCTCGCGCACGGCCTCCGCGCGCTGCGAGGGCACGCGGCGCTCGCCCGCCTCGACGTGCTCGACGGCCTCGCGGGCGCGCTCGTGAAGGAGGCGCTCAACGGCCCGCTCCCCTGGACGCGCCGCGGCCCGCTCTCGCCGCGCACCGAGCCGCTGCTCGCCGAGATCGTGCACGCGTTCGCGGGCTCGCGCGTGGGCACCCTGGATCCGGCGACGCCGCGGCCGCCGCTCTTGCACGACGCGCTCGCCGAGCTCGAGGCCGTCGGCGTGCGCCTGGAGCGCGTCGCGGCGCGCCTGAAGGTGCGCCTCGACGAGCCGGCGGGCGCGCGGGTCAGCACGACGCTCCACCGGCTCCGCACCCTCGGCATCCCTGGGTTCACGTTGGCGAGGGGCGCGAACCTCTCGCGCGTGGCGACCGACCTGTCGGAGGAGTGGTCGGTCGTGCACCTGCTCGAGACCGATCCGGCGCTGATCGAGGCCTCGATCTACGGCGCCACGCTCGAGGGCGCGGCCGCCGCGCGCATCGAAGAGAGCGCGCGCGACGCGGCCGACGTGGGGGCCATCGCCGATGCCCTCGCGCTCGCCGCCGCGTGCGGGCTGCGCACGCTCACCGAGCGGGGGCTCGCCGACATCGCCGCCCGCGTGGGCGTGGAGCCGTCGCTCTCGGCCCTCGGGCGCGCGCTGCGCAAGCTGCTCGCGCTCCGGCGGGGCGAGCTCGTGCTCGGCGCCACGGGCCAGTCGGAGCTGCCGCGCGTGCTCGAGGCGTGCTTCGATCGCGGGCTCTGGCTGTTCGAGGGTACGAGCGGGCCCACCGTGCCCCTGGACGTCGCCCACGTCGACGCGGTGGCGGCGCTGCGCGAGGTGCTGCGCGAGGCGGACGACGACGCGGCCACGATGACCACGCGCGCGCTCGAGTGCTGCGAGCGGCGCAGCCACGACCCCGAGGCGCCGCCCGCGCTGCGCG
>CAZHGG010000184.1:0-8953 GCA_964531755.1 uncultured Polyangiaceae bacterium | reverse complement strand
GGTCGATCGCGCCGGCGTCGGCGACGGGCGCCGCGCCGTCGCGGCACGCCCCGAGCGCGCGCGCGCCCAGCGCGAGGAAGAGGACACGACGGCAGAGCGCGGGGTGAAGGGGCATTCTCGACTCCAGCCGCGAGGCTCGCGCGGCGAAACCAGAGAACCGCGCGCGCTCGTCGGGGACCACCCCGGGGGCCTGCGTGGCTCACGAGGGAGGCGCGTTCTGACTCCCGGCTCGCGCCACCTCCACTCGTGCGCGCCGGCGCGAGTCGAGGGGGCGGTTCCCCGGATACAGTGGCGGCTCCGTGCCGGCTTCACACCGGACTTCCCGCCTCCTTCGATGAGCGACTCCTACCGGACGCGGCCGCCGACCGCAAGCGGCGACCCCGCCCCCGCTATTTCTTCTTCGGCATCTCGTGGCGGATGCGGTCGTGCCGGCCGTAGCGCTCGAGCACCTCGAGGTGCTTCAGGGTCTCGGCGCGGAAGGCGGCCAGCTCGCGCTGGATCTTCTCGATGCCGACCTCGTTCTTGAGGTTCACGCGGAAGTCGGTCTCGGCCTGCGCCCGGTCCTTCGACGACTGCCGGTTCTGGCTCATGACGATGAGCGGCCCTTGCAGCGCGACGAGGATGGCGAGGGCCAGGTTGAAGAACTGGTACGGGTACTCGTCGAAGCGCACCGACACGATGCTGTTCATCAGCACCCACACCACCGTGAGCCCCAGCAGGAAGAGGATGAACGCCCAGCTGCCGTTGAGGTCGGCCACCTTGTCGGCGAGCTTCTGCCCCCACGTGAGGTTGTCCTCGAACTCCTTGACCACGTTGTGCGCCGCGCGCTGGGAGAGCAGCACGTTGGTCTCGCGGAGGCGCTCGGCCATCTCCGCGAGGATGGCCATGGTGGCGGTCTTGGAGCGGCTCAGGTGGTCGCTGAAGTCCTCCCGCGTGAGCTCGAGAAGTACGGTCTCGGTCGTCGCCGCCACGCTCGCCGAGCGGGGCTTGTCGTCGAAAAGCGAGAGCTCGCCGAAGTACTCGCCCGTGCGCACGTCCTTCAGCACGACGGGCTCGTCGGGCGTGTCGCCGCCGGGGGAGCCCGGCAGAAAGATCTGCACCGAACCCGAGCTCACGATGTACATCGACGAGCCCTTGTCGCCCATGCTGAAGACCACCGTGCCCGCGGCGTAGGTCTTCGCCGTGAGCCGCGCCGCGAGCGCCACCGTGTCCTCGTGCGACATGGTGTCAAACAGCGGGATCTGGGAGAGGAGCTCGGAGTGCAACATGGCGGGGCGCTCGCGCTCTCGCGCGTGGCCGGGCGGCGGTGCACCCCCGGGCCGACCAGAGGCTACCACGCCGGCGGCGCTGCGGCGCAAGCGTGAGGTCCCGCGACCGCGGCGCATTGCGATGGTCGGTGGGCCGGCCCCGTGCCATTCTCCGCGCCCATGCCGCGCTGGCTCGCTGACCTTCTCCCGATCGTCGTCCTGCTCGCGGTGATCGTCGTCGTCGTCGCGCGGCTGCCCAAGGTCGAGCTCGGCCACACGGCGGCCTTCCGGCGCCGCCGCTTCTTCAACTGGTTCCCGGTGGGCGTCACGTACGCGTTCCTCTACATGGGGCGCTACAACCTGAACGCCTGCATCGACCGCCACGACGTGCTCGTGCTGTTCGACAAAGCGCAGTACTTCGAGATCGACTCCTGGGGCGCGCTCACCTACGGCCTCTCGTTCCTCATCAACGGCCCCATCACCGACCGCATCGGCGGCCGCAAGACCACCGTCATCGCGGCGGTGGGGGCGGCGCTCGCGAACCTGGCGATGGGCGTGGTGGCGCTGTCGGCCCTGCGCGACGGCGCGATCCCCCGCGACGCCCGCCCAGCGCTCGTGCCCGTGTTCTCGGCGCTCTATGCGCTGAACATGTACTTCCAGAGCTTCGGCGCGGTCTCCATCGTCAAGGTCAACTCGGCGTGGTTTCATCTCCGCGAGCGAGGCACCTTCGGGGGCATCTTCGGCATCCTCATCTCGATGGGCCTCTACTTCGCGTTCGACTGGTCGAGCGCCCTCGTGAAGGGCGTCGGCGCGCCCTCGGCGTTCTTCGTGCCGGCCGCGATCCTCCTCGTGCTGGCGGCGTTCGACGTCGCGCTCGTCCGCGACACTCCAGGTGACGCAGGGCACGCCGACTTCGACCTCGGCGACGCCACCGGCGGGGGAGAGCGCATGCCGCTCGCCAAGGTGGTCCGCCTCATGCTCGGCAGCAGCGCGATCCTGACGATCGCGGCCGTCGAGTTCTGCAGCGGCTACCTGCGCAACACCATCCTGAAGAGCTACCGCTCGTTCTCCGAGGACACCGGCCGCGCCGCCACCGACTTCGTGCAGCAGCACTGGGGCATGATGAACTGCGTGGCCGGCATCCTCGGCGGGGTGCTCGCGGGGCTCATCTCCGACCGCCTGTTCCAGTCGCGCCGCGGGCCGGTCGCCGGCGTGCTCTATGCGGCGATGATCGTGGGCTCGCTGGCCATGTACGCCACCCTCAGCACCCCCTACGTCGGCTGGGTGCTCGTCCTCATGACCCTCGCGATCATCGGCGTCCACGGCATGCTGTCGGGCACGGCGAGCATGGACTTCGGTGGAAAGCGCAACGTGGGCGTCGTCGTCGGCGTCATCGACGGGTGCGTGTACCTCGGCTCCACGCTCGGCTCGCGGGTCCTCAAGGTGGTGCTGCCGGCGAGGCCGCTGTCGGCGAGCCCGGCGGCTTGGTGGACCTGGCCCGCGGCCATCCTCCCCTTCGCGGTGATCGGCTTCGTGCTCACGCTCTTCGTGTGGAACGCCAAGCCGAAGACCGCCGCGGTGGCCTCCTAGCGGCCCACGCCGCGCCCGCGACGCTGCGGTGCGTCGCGCACAAACGAGAGAGGCCCCCGCCATGACGCAGGGGCCTTTCCCGGGCGTGCCGCAGCGATGAGAGGACTCACGCCACGAGCGAACGACTCACTTCGCGGGCATCGCGGGCGCGGCGCTCGGGGCGTCGCTGGGCATCGCGCTGGGGGCCGCGGGGGGCTCGGGCATGCCGGCCGAGGCCGAGCTGAGCGCCGAGGGATCCATCGGGGGCTTCGCGTCGCCACACGCGATCGCCGCCGCCGCCACTGCCACCGTCACCGCAAACAAAAGCGCAATCTTCTTCATGAAAAAGTCCTCCTCGGATGAGCCTCTCGAAACGCTCTCGCTTTTTGCCAAGGTTCACCCCTTCGCGTCAATCTTCTGTTGGCAAAATCGGCACCCGGCGGTGGGAGGTCTGACTACACGATTCGCCGTCGCGACGCGACCCCGACGCTCCCTCGTCCGGCCTGCTACGCTGCCGGACTGCATGGTCCGCCCGCTCTCTGTCGCCGTCGCCACGTGCGCCACGCTCCCCGAGCCAGACCACGACGAGGCGCCGTTGCTCGGGGCGCTCGCCCGCGCGGGCGTCCTCGTGTCGCTGCTCCCCTGGGACGCCCCGCCCGAGTCACCCGCCTGGGCGGGGTTGGTCGCGGGGCACGCCCCCGACCTCGTGCTCGTCCGCTCGACGTGGAGCTACGCGCAGGCGCTCTCCGCGTTCCTCGCGTGGCTCGCCGCGACCGAGGTGGCCACGACCGTCCTGAACCCGCCGGCCGTGCTCCGCGCCAACGTCGACAAGCGCTACCTCGGCGAGCTCGCTGCCCGGGGCGTGCCCATCGTCCCGACCGCGTTCGTCGACCGGGGCAGCGACGCGTCGCTCGCCGAGGTGTGCGCCGCGCGGGGCTTCAACGGTGAGGTGGTGGTCAAGCCGCGGGTCTCTGCGGGGTCCTGGAAGACCGCGCGGTTCGCGGCGACCGAGCGCGACGCCGGGGAGGCCGCGCTGCGGGCGCTGGCGGCCGAGCGCGACGCGATGGTGCAGCCGTACCTCCGCAGCGTCGAGGGGCGAGGGGAGCGCTCCATCGTGGTGCTCGACGGGGTGGCCTCCCACGCCGTCCGCAAGAGCCCGCGGTTCTCGGGCGACGACGAGGCCGTCACGCGCGTAGCCCTGGAGGACGACGAGCGGGCGTTCGCCATGGAGGTGCTCGCCGCCGTGGACGCCCTCCACCCTGGGGAGCCGCTCCTCTACGCGCGGGTCGACACCGCGCGCGACGAACGCGGCGCGCTGCTCCTCATGGAACTCGAGCTGGTCGAGCCGTCGCTCTTCTTCACGCTCGCGCCGGAGGCGCTGCCGGGCTTCGTGACCGCCGTCGTCCGCGAGGCGTCCCGCGCGCGCGACGCGCGGGGCCTCGCTACTTCTTCTTCGCTGGGGGCTTCGCCGGCGGCTTCGGCGGGGGCTTGGCCGGCTTGACGGGCTTCTTCGGGTCGACGGGCGGGGCGGCCGGGGGTGGGGGCGGGGGCGGTGGCGGTGGCCCTAGCTTGCCCGAGCGCGCGTCGAGCAGGCCGACGGTCCACACCGACTCGGCGGCGCGCGGCACGTCGTCGCAGGCCTCGGCGGCCTTCGCGCCGTTGAGGAACGTGCGCACGCAGACGTAGGGTCCGCCCTTGGCGCGCTCGTCGGTGTAGAGGGTCTCGAGGAGGAACTTGTCGCGCGCGCCCTTCAGGTGAAAGAGCACCGTGGGGATCTGCTCGCGCACGTCGCAGAAGTCGGGCTTGCGCACGACGTCCTTCGCGCACACGCCCGGGGCGGGCTTGCCGTCCTCGGTGATGCGCAGGTTCACGCGCGGGAACGCGGTGAGGTCGTCGTTCGCCTCGAACTTGGTCCAGGCGATCTGCACGTACGTGTCGCCGTCCTTGGGCGGCAGCACCTCCACGGTGGCCTGCGCGGTGCCGCGCCGGCGCGCCTCGTCCACCACGTCGAACGACAGCACGTAGGTGCCGAAGAGGTCGACCGGGAACGCCACGTGCGTGTTGTTCTTGGAGAACGCCATCTTCGACGCCGAGCCGTTCGGCACCTGCGAGAAGCGCCAGCTCTGCTCGACCAAGGCGAAGGAGCCCGTCACCTGGGGGACGGCCTCGCACTCCACCGGCGAGCCGTTCGGCTGCGCGGCGATCGGGTTGGTCCACGCGCCTGCGCCCTGCCGGCAGGTGATTTGCGCGGTAGGCGCGGCACCGCACGAGCTGCCGCGCTCGACCTCCACGTGCACGAGCACGTTCTTGTCGAGCCGATCGGTGATGACCGCGTCGTAGGCGTTGCCCTCGTTCTCGTTCTTGCAGCCCTCGCCCTCGAGCGACTCGCGCACGAAGATGTGCAGTGTGCTCGCCGTGTCGAGCACCTTCGTGACCTTCACGTCGGTCGTCTTGCGGCCGTCTCCGACCGCAAGGATGATCATCTTCTTGGAAAAATTGACCTCGGTCGGCGCCGGGGCCACCTCGCCGCTCGGGAAGAGGCGCTTCCAGTCGTCGAGCGAGTGCACGACGTGGTAGCCCGACTTGGCCTGCCCGTAGCGCTCCTGCGACGGGTGCTGGAGGCGCATCGGATCGCCCGAGACCATGGGGAGCCGCTCGCCGGGCATACCGCGGACCACGTAGTACGGCGGGGGCGAGGCGCAGCCGAGGGCGCCGGCGCCCAGTCCTGCCACGCCTGCGAGGCCGAGCGTGACCAAGCCGAGCGTGACGCCGTGGGTGAACTTTCGGCGGGCGGAGGTGACCGTGGAGACCTTCATGGAAGGCGTCGAGTATACCGCGAACCGCCCCCGCGTGTCCCGTTTGGTGTAGGCTGCACGGGCGTGCTCGAAGACAAGTTCACCGCCAAGGTCCTCGGCGCCACCCTCATCGGGTTCCCGTGCCTCATCGTCAGCTCGACCCTGTACCTGACGAGCCCCTCGCTGAGAAACCCTGGTCTTTACGCGCTGTTATGCCTCATGGCGCTGCCTATCATGGGGGCGGGCGTATACGTGTTCTCGCGCGCGAAGCACCTCAAAGAGGACGACGACGACTGATGGGTACCGAGGGTGGCCCCGGCGGGCGGCTCCGCACCGGCGAAGAGCCGGACCGAGCCCTCGAGCCAAACCGGTGAGGTTGTGTCAGCGCGGCGTGCCGCCCTCGGTCTTGCACCCCAGGACGACGTCCAGCTTCGCCTCGGTGCCGGCGGTCGCCCGGACGTCGTCGCACGCCGTCTGGCAGAGGGTGATCTTCGTGGGCGCCGTCGCGCTGTCGTAGCGCCATCCCTTCGGGTTCGAGCAGTCGGCGCTATAGGGGAGGGTCTGGGGGGTGCCGCCCGCGAGCGTGAACTGCACGTTCACCGTGTTGATGTCGAGCTGCTGGCCCGCGGGGGGCGCCGGCAGCGCGTACTCGCACGCGAGCGAGGCGCCGCGGATCTGGCTCAGCGCCGCCGTGAGATCCATGCTCGCCTGAGTGGTGTTCGCGTTGCTCACGAGCAGGGCCTTCGTGGTGCCGCCCTTCACCGCCAGGTCGTTCAGCGCGGTGAGGTTCGCGCCCACGCCGATGACGTAGCTCTTGATGGTCGAGGAGACCGCGCCGACCACGTTGCCTGCCGCCTGGATGCTGTTGTTGTTGCAGCCCTGCGGGAGGCCGTCGGTCGCGAACACGATGACGGTCTTGCCCTTGCCAGCGAGCGCCGCGTCGACGGTCTTCGCGTACGTCACCGCGCCGTCCGCCGCCGCGGTGGTCGGCGTCGAGCCGTTGGGAGAGAGCCCCTTCATCTTCGAGACGAGGGCGTCGGCGCCGAGCGGCAGCTTCTGGCGCTCGATGGGCGTCCGGTAGGTGGCCGCGTTGCACTCGTCGCCGTTCGGGAAGGCGATGAGCGACACGGTGATGTCGGCCGACTCGAAGCTGCGGAAGAAGGTCTCGAGCGCCTTCGTGACAATCTTCCACTTCGAGTTCGCGTTGCCGCAGTCGCGCGGGTCGGTGTTCGTCGTGTACTCGCACATGCTCCCCGACTTATCGAGGACCACGATCATCTCGAGCGGGAGCCTGTCGGCCTTCGCCTTCACCGAGGCGCACTCGGGGGTGACGTTGCCGGCGCCGCTGCCGCCGGTGGGGCCGCCGAAGGGCCCCGAGCCGCCCGAGGACGCTCCTGGCGCCGCCGGCCCGGTCGTCGCGCCGGGCGACGCCGTGGGGAACGGCGAAGGCTCGTCGACCGCGCCGCTGCATGCGACAACGAGGGCGCCGGTGGCCAGCGCGCCGGCGAGGGCGCCGAGCCGAGAGCCGGGACGAGAGGCGTGGGGCGCGGGGAGGTGGGAGGTGCTCACGACCTTCGTCAAGTGCAACGGGCGTGCCCGCGGCGCTCGCCGGCGCGGAGAAACACCTACATCGGCCCTCTTCGAGCGATCCGCGGGTCGCCCGGGTGGGGCACGCTTGGCTGGATCGGGCGCGGCTCACCGCTGGCCCCCGCGGGAACCAGAGGGCGCTGGCAGCCCGCCCTCGTCCGCCCCGGCCCGCCGAGGCGCGATCGAGGACGCGCGGAGCCTAGTCTTCCCGATGAGCCCGCGCCGAAGGCGGTCGGGGCGCGGCGGCGTTGGGCAGTCCATCAACCGGCTGCTAGGCCGCGGCCCCCGGGGCGCCGGGCTCCCGCGCGGCGAGCTCCACGCCCGCGCGGCGCGCGGCGTCGACGCACCCGAGCAGCAGCGCGTGGCGGTACCGCGTAAACTCGGTCCACTGGGTCGTAAGGACGGCGCAGCTCGCGTCCACGTCGAGCGAGCCGTCGCCCACCGCGGAGAAGCGAACGACGATCGTGTCGGCGTCGACCTTCTCGTGCGCCCGGAGCACGGCCTCGAGATCGGCCACGAGCGCGGCTAGCTGCGCGGTCGTCGTCGTCGTCGAGAGGCGCAGCCGGGTCGCGAAGCGCATCCGGTCGCGGGCGGAGAGGCACTCGGTGCGCATGTCGGCGAGCTTGCCGTTCGCGATCACCACCAGCGTGCGGTCGAGCGTTCGCACGCGGGTCGAGCGCAGGCCGATGTTCTCCACGGTGCCCTCCACGCCGTCCACGCGGATGGCGTCGCCCACGCGGAACGGCTGGTCGACGAGGATCGACACCGAGCCGAAGAGGTTCTCGACGGTCTTCTGCGCGGCGAGGGCGATCGCGATGCCCCCGATGCCGAGGCCGGTGACCAAGCTGCCCACCGGGTAGCCGAGCTGGCTCAGCACCACGACGCCGCCGACGACCCACACGGTGATGCGCGCGACGCGGAGCGAGAACCACGAGAAATCACGGAGCGAGGGACGCACGGCGCCCCACTCGCTCGCGAGCACCGTGCCGCCGAACGCGGCGAGCGCGCGGAGCGCGATCCAGAACAGCGCGGCGAGCAGCCCGGCCCGGCAGAGGCGCTCCACGAGCTCCTCCGCGCGCTGGTAGAGCGCGAGCTGGCCCGTGGCGAAATAGAACAGCGGCACGGCCGTGAGCAGCCGCGCGGGGCCGCGCAGGCCCTGCGCGACGTCGTCGTCCCACGTGAGCTGCGTGCGCCTCGCGAGCCGGGACATGAGCGCCACGAGCAGCCACGCGAGCGGTCGCGCCGCGAGGTGGCACCCGAGCATCACGAGCGGCAGCGCGAGGAGCTGCCAGTAGATGAACGGCCCGGGGCCGTCCCGGAGCAGGGGCTCGGGCAGGTGCTCGCGGAACCAGTGCCCCTTCAGGCCCGCGTAGAGCCCGTCGACGCGCGCGACCGTGGCCAGCGAGAAGAGCCACCGCGAGTCGTCATCGGCGGAGCGGGCCTCGCGCCGCACGAGGCGCACGGGCTCGGACTTGCCGTCGGCGCCCACGATGCGCCCGATCTCGTCGACGCCCTGCGGGAGCTGGTCGTCGCGCTTGCCCGCCGAGTTGGGCGACAGCAGGTGCGGGTCGAGCCAGAGCTTGTGGTTCAGCACGTCGCTCAGCTTGCGCGCCAGCTCGGGCCCGCGGTGCGCGTCGGCGCGGCTCAGCTCGAGGTACGTGGCCGCCTCGGCCCACCGGCCGCCGTTCGCGGCCGCGACGTAGCGGGCCATGCTCGCGCGCGGCGAGTCGAGCGCCACCTCCACCTCCTCGGCCT
>CAZHGG010000183.1:4555-9059 GCA_964531755.1 uncultured Polyangiaceae bacterium | reverse complement strand
GAGGAGGCGGCCGGGTCGCTCGCGCTGCAGATCGCCCTACGCGGCCTGCTCTCGTCGCTCGAGGTGCGCGCGCGCGGCGCCGAGGTGCAGGTCCACCTGCCGGCCACGGCGCCGCAGGTCGACTCCCTGCTGGCCCTCGTGGCGGCCGCGGTCGGCGCGCGCCTCGACGGCCCCCTCGAGCGGTGAGCCACGGTCCGGCCAGGTCCGCCGTGATCGCGTTGCCCGCGGCGCCCCGTCCGGCGTAAAAGGGCCCTCCATGAACCACCGCCGTGTCTCCATCGCGTTCGCCGCCGCGTTCGCCGCCGTCGCCGCCGCCTCGCTCACCGCCTGCTCGAAGAGCGTCGAGGAGCCGAAGGAAGACTACAAGCCCGCCGTGGCGAAGCCGCTGCCGCCCGGGCCCGACAAGCTCGACATCCAGGACGAGGTCGTCGGCCAGGGGCAAGAGGCGAAGACGGGCGACGAGGTCTCCGTGCACTATACAGGTACCCTCATGGACGGGAAGAAGTTCGACTCGTCCCGCGACCGCGGCGATCCCTTCAAGTTCAAGCTCGGGCAGGGCATGGTCATCAAGGGCTGGGACCAGGGCGTCGTTGGCATGAAGGTCGGGGGCAAGCGCAAGCTCGTGATCCCCTCGGCGCTCGGCTACGGCGACAAGGGCTCGCCGCCCACGATCCCGCCGGGGGCGGGGCTCAAGTTCGACGTCGAGCTGCTCGCGATCGGCGGCGAACCGGACGCGGGCGCGAAGGACGCGGGCGGCAAGAAAGACGCGGGCGCCGCGAAGAAGAAGTAGCGCTCAGCGGCGTGACGCGCGCGTGCCGCTCGACGGCCCGCGCCGCGTGGGGCCGCACCGCCTCCGGCCGGACACCGCGCGCACGACCTCGACGCGGGCGCGACGCGAGGGCTCGCTCACTTGGGCTCGCCCTCGGGGGGCGCGCCGCCGCCAGCGCCGGCCTCCCTGGCCTCGTCGGCCTCGAACGCCGCCTTCGCGTCGTCCAGGCTGCCGCCTCGCAGGTAGTACGCGCGCGCCGCCGCGCCGACGGCGAGCGTGCCCGCGAACGCCACGGCCCCGGACACCGCCGCGCCGCCACCGGGGAACACGTATTTCACGAGGGCGCGCGCGCCCTCGCGGAGCGCGAAGCCGGCGCCGACGCTCGCGCCGATGCTCGCCAGGAACTCGAGCGCAGAGCGCTTGTCGATCGTGCGCCCGGAGAGCCACGCGATCGTGACGACGAGCGACACCTGCATGCTCGTGATGGGGATGACGTCGGCCACCGGGATGGGCACGGCGGCGATGGCCGCGCAGACCGCCGCGGTGGCCTGCGAGAGGCTCACGGCCAGGTCCTCCTGGAGGCCGCGCACCTGCGCGAGGCGCACGAAGGCGCCGCGGCCGGCGTTGGGCAGGTGCGCGTAGAGGAGCGCGCAGAGGGCGTCGAGACCCCACCGCTCGTCGTCGCGCACCTTGCCCTCCTTGTCGAAGGAGAGGTACGCGCTCACCCCGCGCACGCCCACGACCTGCGTGACCAGCAGGCCGCGCGCCTTGAGCTTTCGCTCGAGCAGGCCCTCGGCCTCGTTCACGTAGCCGAGCTTCTCGTGGAGCGCCTCCTCCGGCTCCACGTCGGGTCGGTGCAGGCGCGTGCGCTTCGGCTCGAAGAGGTCGCAGTGGGTGAGCACCCCGACGATCGGCGGGCGGAACCTGTGCGCCCGCTCGACCTCGGCCAGCACGTGCTCGATGCCGTCGAGGTCGCGGTCGATCGCGCTGTCGACGTCCTGCGCGCGCACTACGAACAAGAGCGCGTCGGGCACGCGGCGCTTCAGCTCCACCGCCACGGAGGACAGCGCGTCACGCCCAGGATCTTCCTCGGCGGGGGCGGAGCCCTCTTGCAGGCCCCGCGTGTCGAGGAGGTGGAGCGAGCCCTGCTCGGACGCGTGCTCGTACCAGGCGCCGCGACCGGTCTGCGCGGCCACGTGGCCCACCTTCGCGACCTGCCTCCCGAACAGGGCGTTCACGAGCGACGATTTCCCGCTCCCGCGCCGGCCGATGAGCACGAACGCCGGCGGGCGCTGCTCGAGGATGAGGCCGCGGAGGGTGCCGATCTTCGACACGAGGTTCTTCGCGGCGCCGTCGGGCAGGAACTGAAGCATCTCTTCGGCCTTCGCGAGCGCCTTCGCGAGATCGCGCAGCGGGGAGCTCTCGTCCCGGGGGGGCATGGGTGGATGCTACCCCGAGCGCCGCCCGGCCCCAAGCCGGCGCGGGCGCAGCGCCGGACGGATCTTCGTTGTCACGCCCCGCGAGGCCTCTATTCTCGCCTTATGAAGACCCTCCTCTCCGGTGGCACTGTGGTTACGGCGGTCGACACCTACGCGGCGGACGTGGCCGTCGTCGACGGGAAGATCGCCGCCATCTTCGGGCCGAACGCGGCGCCCGCGGGCCCGTGGGACACGACGATCGACGCGCGCGGGAAGTACATCCTGCCCGGGGGCATCGACGCGCACACCCACCTCGACATGCCCTTCGGCGGCACGACGTCGAGCGACGACTTCGAGACCGGCACGCGCGCGGCGGCGTACGGCGGCACGACCACGATCGTCGATTTTGCCATCCAGACCCGGGGCACCGCGCTCCGCGCCGGGCTCGACACCTGGCACGGCAAGGCCGAAGGCAAGGCGGCGATCGACTACGCGTTCCACATGATCATGACCGACGTGAACGACCAGACCGTCCCCGAGATGGACGAGATCGTGAAGGAGGGCGTGACGTCGTTCAAGATGTTCATGGCGTACCCGGGCGTGCTGCACGTCGACGACGGCCAGATCTTCCGCGGAATGCAGCGCGCGGGCCAGAACGGCGCGCTCATCTGCATGCACGCCGAGAACGGCATCCCCATCGACATCCTCGTGCAGCAGGCCCTCGCGAAGGGCCACACCGCGCCCATCTACCACGGGCTCACGCGCCCGCAGATCATGGAGGCCGAGGGCACGTTCCGCGCGATCTGCCTCGCCGAGATGGCGAACGCGCCGGTGTACATGGTGCACCTCTCGGCCGAGCGGGCGCTCAAGCAGGTGCTCGAGGCGCGCGATCGCGGCCTGCCGGTGTACGCCGAGACCTGCCCGCAGTACCTCTTCCTCAGCCAGGACGACCTCGCGCGCCCCGACTTCGAAGGCGCGAAATACGTGTGCACCCCCGCGCTGCGCCCCGCGCACATGCAGGAGGATCTCTGGCGCGGCCTCCGCACCAACGATCTCCAGGTCGTCTCTACCGACCACTGCCCGTTCTGCTTCAAGGGGCAGAAGGAGCTCGGCCGCTCCGACTTTTCGAAGATCCCAAACGGCATGCCCGGCGTCGAGACGCGCATGTACCTCCTGTGGGACGGCGGCGTCCGGGCGGGCCGCATCAGCATGAACCGCTTCGTGGAGATCACCTCCACGGCGCCCGCGAAGATCTTCGGCCTCTACCCCCACAAGGGCACGGTCGCCGTGGGGGCGGACGCGGATCTCCTCGTGTGGGACGGCGAGCTCCGCCACACGCTCAGCGAGAAGACCCTGCATATGCGTGCAGACTACACTCCCTACGAGGGGCGCGACGTCGTGGGTGGCCCGACGCATGTGCTGTCGCGCGGCAAGCTGGTCGTGGAGCACGGCAAATACGTGGGCAAGAAGGGCGACGGCCGCTTCGTGCGGCGCAGCACCTTCAGCCTCTAGCGTCGAGGCGAGACGGGCGGGCGACCGATGCGAGGCGAGGAGGCGCGGGCCTGAACCCCGCGCCTCGCGCGCTTCAGACCTCGGCGGGCGGCGGCGGCGCCTCCGGCGCGGCGGCCTCGCGCTTGCCCCACATCATCGCCGTGTACACGCCGGCCGAGGCGAGCGCGCCCACGAACCACGCGTAGTCGAACATGCCCTTCAGGGCGGGGACGACGGCCCCGATCCACGAGAGCGCGCAGCCCGCGAAGGTGGCGACGAGGGCCGGCACGCTCATGCCTCCGGGGTCCTTGCCGTAGCGGCCGTCGCGCCGGTAGAGATCGGCGATGTCGAGGCGCGTGCGCCGGATGAGCCAGTAGTCCGCGATGAGCACGCCGCCGATCGACCCGAGGCCGCCGGAGTACCCGAGCAGCCACCGGTAGATGTAGCCCTCGGGGTCCTCCTGGAGCTTCCACGGCACCATGAGAATGCCCACGATGCCGGTGATGAGGCCACCCGTCTTGAACGAGATGTGGCGTGGCGCGAGGTTCGCGAAGTCGTTCGCGGGCGACACCACGTTGGCGGCGATGTTCACGCCGAGCGTGGCGACCACGACGGTGAACATGCTCACCGCGACGAGCAGTCGCGACTCGAAGCGCCCCACGAGATCGACCGGGTCCCAGATCGCCTCGCCGTAGATCTCCTGCGAGGCGCTGGTGATGATGACGCCCATGGCGGCGAACAGCGTCATCGTCGTGGGCAGCGCGACGACCTGCCCGATGGCCTGCTCGCGCTGCGAGCGGCCGAACCGCGTGAAGTCGGGCATGTT
>CAZHGG010000183.1:0-4545 GCA_964531755.1 uncultured Polyangiaceae bacterium | reverse complement strand
TTCAGCGAGAGGGTCGACCAGAACCCGATCATCGCCGTGACGCTGGGCACGAAGATGACCCAGAAGGAGCCGAGCGTGCGGAACTTGCCCTCCGCCGCCATCACCGAGCCGAGCCCGTGCGCCCTCCAGATGGCCCACGCGACGAGGCCCGCGGTCATCACGAGCACGTACGGCGCGGCGAGGTTCTCCACCTTCCGCAGCACCTCCATGCCCTTGTAGACGATGAGGATGTTGAGGCCCCAGAACAGCAGGAACGCGATGAACTCGGTGGGCGGGTGGCCCGACATGAGCCAGCGCAGCGTCGTGCACGCGTGCTCTGGCTCACACGCCTTCGGGGCGGCGCCGAGCAGGTTCGTCCACCCGGGCCAGAGCGTGCGGAAGAGCGTGTGGAGCGCCTTGCCGCCGATCCACGCGTTGATGCCGAACCACCCGCACGCCACCAGCGCGCGCATGACCGCGGGCACGTTCGCGCCGTTCACGCCGTAGGCGGCGCGCGCGAACACGGGGAAGGGGATGCCGTATTTCGTGCCGGGGTGCGAGTTCAGCAGGATGGGCACGAGCACGATCACGTTGCCCACGAGGATGGTGATGAGCGCCTGCCACCAGTTCATCCCCGCCTTGATGAGCCCGGCGGCGAGCATGTACGTGGGGATGCAGTGGGCCATGGAGATCCACAGCGCCGCGAACGTGTACGTGCTCCAGGTCCGCTTCGCTAGCGGCGTGGGCGCGAGGTCTTCGTTGTAGAGGTGGCTGCCCGCGAGGTCCACGCCCTCGGCGAGCTCCACCCGTCCGTCGGCCCGCTGGATCTGCTCGTTCTTCCCCATATCGTCACGCTCCTAGCACGGACACGGCGCCGTGGGCGCGGGCCTTCGCCCCGCGCCGTCGAGCCGCTACAGGGCCCCGGGCGGCAGCTCCGTGGCGCGCCAGAGGTACCACGCCGCGAGCGAGCGGTACGGCGCGAGGGGCGCGCCGAGCTCGGCGAGCGCCGCGGGAGAGGGCCGCTCCGCGAGCCGGAACGTGCGCCGGGCCCCCTCCTGCACGCCGAGGTCGTGCACCGGGAAGACGTCGGGGCGGCCGAGGCGAAAGATCAAGAGCATCTCGACGGTCCAGCGGCCGACTCCCCGCACGCGGGTGAGGCGCTCGATGAGCACGTCGTCCCCAAGCCGCGCGGCGCCACGCATCGTCGGGAGCCGGCCGTCGGCGCAGTGCGCGGCGAGATCGCGCAGCGCGCGGAGCTTGGCGGCCGAGAGGCCCGCGCCGCGGAGCGCCGCGTCGTCCAGCCGATCGAGGGCCTCGGGCGAGAACGCGGCCTCCGGCGTGGCGAGCAGCGCCGCCTCGACCCGCCCGAAGATGGTGGCGGCCGCCTTGCCCGAGAGCTGCTGCGACGTGATCGCGCGGGCGAGGGCGAAGAACAGCGTGGGGGCCGGACCGAGCTTCAGCGTGGCGGGGCCCACCTGCGCGATGAGGCGCGCCATCGGCCGCGAGCGCGCCGCGAGGTGCTCCGTCGCCGCCGCGAGATCGTACTGGAGGCGCGTCACGGCTTCGCGTGGAGGAGCTTGGGGCCCGCCGCTTGGCCCTTGATTCCTTTGCGGATTTCGATCCCTCGCCCCGCCTCGCGCCCCTCCGAGTAGGCCTGCGTGCGGCGCTCACCGGCGGAGCGGACGTGGCGCACGTGCGGGTGGCGCCGGCGGTAGTACGCGTGGAGATCGGCGTCCCTCACCCAGACGAGCCCCGCGCGCTGCTGGGCCTTGGCGTCGCTGCCGAGCTTCTCGAGCATGCCGTGCATGACCCCGGCGAGGAACCGGCGGCGGTCGGCGTCTCCCGGGAGACCGCGCGCGCGCTTGTGCTCGGCCCAGAGGCGCTCGGCGGTGCGGAGGAGGTAGCCGTGGACGTACTCGGCGATCTCCAGGTTCTCGGGCGTGCCGCACACCTCGAGCACGCTGCCACGCTTGCCCTCGAGCGGCCTGTACACGGGGATCCAGATGCACTCGACGAAGAAGTGGTGCGCGAGGATGAGGGAGAGCGCGCGCTCGGCCTCGGTGACCCGGCCGGTGGGCCTGCCCAGGTGGCGGAACGCGTGGCCTCGCGCCGCGCGGGCCGCCGAGATGTCGAGGTTGTGCTTCAGCAGGAGGCGCTGCGCCGCGAGCATGGCGGCCTCGGCCTCGTGCACGTTCGGGCTCTCGGCGAGGGCGAGCAGCCGCGCCACGCGCGCCGCGACGCGGTCGCTCGCGTCGTCGGTCGCTTCGGGCAGCCCGGTGGCGCGGCCGTCGATCGCGAGGCGCTCGCACAGCGCGCGGAAGGCGGGGCCGTGCGCGGTCTCGTCCAGGTCGGCGTGGCGCTCGGTCATGTACTGGTGCGCCATCTCGTGCTTGAGCACCTCGACGACGGCGCCCCACGGCTCGCGCACCACGAGCGCGCTGGAGATCTCGATGGTCCGTGACGAGGGCACCCACCGCCCGAGGCGGCTCTCGCTGTCGACCAGCTCCACGCGCGGCGTCGTGAGCGCGCCACGGAACAGCGACGCGTTGAGCAGCCGGTGGTGCTCGACGAGCTCGCGGAGCAGCGCGGCGGAGAGCGCCGCCCCGAGCGCGCTCATCGCGGCTGCTCGAGGGTGAAGAGCGAGTCGGAGAAGTCGGCGCGCACGCCGTGGCAGTTGAGGCAGATGGCCGGCCGGCCGGAGAAGAGGGCCTTCCCGTCGCCGTTGTACTCGGCGAAGAACCAGCCGTCGTCGGCGTCGGAGCGCCGCTCCATGACCGCGATCACCGCGAGCTTCGAGCCGGAGTAGCCCTCCTTCACGACGATCGAGCCCTTCGGGAACGCGGGCTTCTGGGTCGCGCGCGGCACCATCTTGGTGGGGTCGTCGATCGCGCCGGCGACCACCGCGTTCACGTACACGTCGACCGCGCCGGCGTGGGCCGTGTAGCTCGGCTGACGCTCCGGGATGGTGGGGGCGCGGCGCCAGTTCGTGTAGTTCGCGGCCTTGACGCGCGCGAAGAGCTCGTCGGCGGCGGGCGGATCTTGGTTGTCGCCGCCGCACGCCGCCAGCGCCGCCAGGACGAGCACCATCCACGTCGCGCGCCCGGAGCCGGTCGAGGGAGACATCCTTCGATTCATACCGCCGGCGCGGCCGGATGAGAACCCTCGGGGACGCTCGCGTCGCTCTTCGGCGCGCGCCACGCGCGGAGCTTTCGAGCGGGATACCGGGTGCGAGCCGGCGACATTCAGCGGGGGACGCTGACGCGCGGCCGCCTGAGTTAATCCCGCGGACGAACGGCAGGATACCGCGGCGGCGCGCCCGAGCGCAACGCCCTCGTGTGTGGGCCGCGCGAAATGGGCAGGGCGGCGCAGGAAAAAGCAACGGCTCGGGCGCCGCCTTCGGACACCCGAGCCGTCGGTACGATCCCTGGCTACAGCCCCGCTTGCGGAGAGGCGAGCGCCTCTCCGGCCGTGGAGCGAGCGGCCATGCGAACCGGAACGTTCAGCTCCGGTCTACGCGGCCCGCCCTGTAGGTTGGGATTGGTGTGTACTCGGCATGAGATGCTCCTCCTCCGGCGTACCGGCACCCGGCGTGGGATCGCGGTGAGGCGTGGGCGCTTGCCTCCCTCGCGGGAGAACGCAACAGCCAGCGCGCGCCCGGGCCGTGGTGTTTCGATCGTGGAAGGACTTCTCCTTCGGTGTGGGGCTCGCGCCGCGGGAAACCCGCGCCGGATCATTCCGGGAGGCCAGCTCCGCGCGTGCCCGTTCCCGAGAACTTAGCATCGGGGCTCGTTCGCGCGAGGGGGGGCGGCAAATTTTTCGCGCGCTCGCCGCGGGTCACTGGCCGAGCGCGGCCGCCTTCACGTCGTACGTCATGGTGCAGGGGAGGGTGGCGAAGTCGCCGCCCGCGCTGGCGAGCTGCCCCGCGCAGTCACCCGCCTTGGCGCTGAACCGGTAGACGAGGGCGCCCGTGAACGACGTCGGGGGCTCGCCCTGGAGGGTCGCCGACAGCGTGTCGGTTCGATGCATGGTGCACCCAAACACGCCGGCCCGCTCGTCGGCCTTGGTGACGACGACGTCGAGCTCGGCGACCATGTGGACGCCCCCGCGCTCGTCGATGGTGCCCGTCACGGGCACGGTCGAGCCCTGGGCCCAGTTGAGCGTGTTGCCCTCCCGCGAGAGCCGCACCTCGTAGCGGAACGTCGGCGCGGCCTTCCCGCACGTGGTCCCGAGCAGCGCGCCGTTCACCGCGAACGTGCCGAGCTTCTCGCCGGGCTCGCGCGTGTCGCGCGTGGCGGCGCACGCCGCGACGAGCGCGGCGAGGCCGAGCGTGACGAGCGTCGCGAGCGAGGCCCGCGCGGCGAGGGGCGTGCGCACGCCTTTGCACTATCCAAGGAGGCTCGGGTGAGGCAACTTCCGCGCGTGGTGGCAGACGACGCTCCCCGCGTGCCGGCCGCGGCGCTCGCCTACGCGGGGGCGCTCGCGCGGCGCGCGCTGTGGGGCCAGCTCGTGCTGTTCGCGGTGGCCCTCGCCGTGTCGGCGGCGACCGACGAGGGCGGCGTCGCGGCG
>CAZHGG010000182.1:0-9077 GCA_964531755.1 uncultured Polyangiaceae bacterium | reverse complement strand
CGCGGCGTCGGGGCCGAGCCAGGTGAGCGCGCGGGCCTCGCCGCGCTCGAGCTCCCGCGCGGCCGACGCCCCGCCGCGCGCGCGGACCTCTCCGTTCGCCTCCACGCGAAACGCGTCGTACTCGGCCGGCGCCTCGGCCCAGCGCATCGCCTGGAACTCGTGATCGCCGCGCACTCGCTCGAAGAGCTTCGCGTGGTGATAGTCGCTTATCCAGCTCGGACGGCAATAGGCCATGACGTCCTTCGGCGGGGCCGCGCCGCCCGGGTCGACGAGCTTGCCCGTGACCTGGTCGTAGCCCCAGACACCGATCTTCGCCTCGGCGTGCTCCGGGTCTGTTGGGTAGTCGGGATCGGGCCCCCCGGCGCCGCCGCAAGGCGCGTGCCGGAGGCTGTGCGCGTGGCCAATCTCGTGCGCGGCGGTCTCCGCCGACTTGTCGCCGCGCCCGTCGGCGCCGCCGAACCCGACGCCCACGCTGTGCGCGGCTCCGTTGGGGCTGAGCCCGGTGGTGCAGCCCCCGCGGCAGAAGGCCTCGAAGGTGTCCGCGGGGTTCACCGCTCCATAGTAGTAGACGTCGTTGGGGGCCTGCTCCGAGCGCCGGAGCTCGCCGATGGCCCCGAGCAGCTCGCTCAGGCCCTTCCCGCTCGCGGCGACGGCCTGGTCCCACGCGAACGGCGCGTGCACGGTGATCTCCACGCGCGCCACGGGGTAGAGCTTGTAGAGCATGTCGCGGTAGCGCCGGAGCTGTTCCTCGCTCGTGTCGGGAAGCCGCCCCGAGCCGTCCGCGCGGTACTCGACGGGCACCAGCGTGACCCGCAGCGACTCGCCGCCGCCCCTCGCGCCGAGCGGCGCGAGCGAGCCGTCCTGGGGGAAGCGCGCGGGCGACGCCGCGGCGCTCGGCGCGACGCCGTCGGCGGCGTTGAGCACCACCACGAAGCGCGCCTCCGGCGCGACGAACGGGCCCGCGATCGGCACGTTGAGGGTCGACTCGAGGTCGGCCTCGGTGGAGGCGGCGCTCACGGTCTTCGTCACCGAGAGCACCTTGGTGAAGGCCCCCGTCGGCGACTCCGCCACGAGCTTGATGCGCGCCGTCACCGGCCGCGCGCTCCACCCCGGTCCGGGCTTCACGTAGACCCGGAGGAGCGCGTCGCGCCCGGCCACGAGCCGGACCCGCCCGCTCGGCGCCGCGGCGCCGTCCCTGGCCAGGGGCACCTTGAGCGACTGGAACGCGGCGACCTCGGACAGCTCGAGCCCCGTGGCGATCGGCTCGGAGAGGCTCGTCGGATCGGGCGGCTCCGCGCCGGACTCGCCGCCGCCGCTGCTGCACGCCCCGAGCAGGACACACATGAGACCTATTTGTCGCCGCACCCTCAGCCTCCCTCTCGCGGGCTCGGCGGCGGGCCCCCGTCCGTGCGGCCGATACACCGGCGCAGCTCCCGGCACTCCTCCGCCGAGGCGAGGAAGAGCGCGCACGGGTCCGACACCTCCTTGCGGCGGCAGGTCTCCCAGTCGGTCACCGTCGCCGTGTCGCAGGCGTCGGGGTAGGCCTCCAGGCACGCGGCCTGGTCGCGCGGCGTGGAGACCGCGAGGCCCCCCTCGCACACGGTGGTCTTGCCGTAGCCGCCGCCGATGGCCGCCGTCCAGTCGCAGAGCTGCTTGCGCTCGTCGAGGGTGAGGTCGGTGAGGAAGCGCGCGCGTCGCCGCACCTCGGGATCGCCGGCGTCGACCCCCGACGTGGACGGCACGGCGGAGGGGGCCCCCGCGGGCGCCGTGGTCGCGCTGGAGCACGCCGAGAGCGAGAGCCACGCCGACGGCGAGGCGACGAGCGCGGCCGCGACGAGCCGCCGCGCGCGGAGAGCCGTTGGCGAGCGCCGCATCCGCTCTCCGTACCAGGGTCGCGGCGCGCGCGCCACGCCCGTCACACGTCGTCGTCGGTCGGCGCGCGGAACAGGTTGAGCGGCACGGTGAGGTAGCGGCGCCCGTTGGCGCGCGCGGGCGGGAGCCGCCCGCCGTTCACGTTGAGCTGCACGCTCGGGAAGAGCAGGCGTGGTGGCGCCAGCGTGGCGTCCCGCGACTCGCGCAGGCGGACGAAGTCCTCCCGCGTGGTCTCCGCGCGGAGCTGCACGTTCGCCGCCTTGGAGGCGCCGATCGTGGTCTCGAAGCGGAGCGCGCGCCCGCCGGGCTGGTAGTCGTGCCCCACGAAGACCCGCGTCGCATCGGGCAGCCCGTAGAGCCGCTCGTGCACCGACGTGTAGAGCGCGTCGGCGCTGCCGGCCGGAAAGTCGCACCGCCCGGTGCCGTAGTCCTCGATGAACAGCGCGTCGCCGGTGAACACCGCGTCGCCGATCACGTAGGAGACGCACGCGGGCGTGTGGCCAGGGGTCTCGAGGACACCCACCGAGAGCGAGCCCGCCTCGAGGCGCTCGCCGTCCTTCACGAGGCGATCGAACTGGCTGCCGTCGACCGCGAGGGCGTCGCCGAGGTCGAACACACCCTGGAACGTGCGCTGTACCTCAGTGATCCGCGCGCCGATGACCACGCGGGCGCCGAGGCGCTTGCGCAGCACGGCCCCGCCCGACACGTGGTCGGCGTGGGCGTGGGTCTCGAGGGCGAGGTGCACGCGCAGGCCGTGCTCTTGCACGAACGCGCCCAGCGTGTCGAGCGACGCCGAGCTCGTGGCGGCGGCGCCAGGGTCGTAGTCGAGGACGGGGTCGATGACGACCGCGTCGCGGGTGACCTCGTCGTAGACGACATACGTGAGGGTGTACGTAGCGGGATCGAACAGCGCGTGGACCTTCATGGTCGCCTCCGTGCGTGAGAGCCGCCTCCCGCCCCGATGGGTTCGACCCGCGGAACGCGCGTCGTATACACTTGCACGCCATGAGCACTCCCATGGGCTATCGGAGGGTCGGGCAGGCAGGTGTGAAGGTGAGCGAGCTGTCGTTCGGCTCCTGGGTGACGTACGGCAGGCAGGTCGGCGTCGACGCCGCTGTCGAGTGCATGAAGACCGCCTACGACGCCGGCGTGAACTTCTTCGACAACGCCGAGGTGTACTCGAGCGGCCGCTCGGAGGAGGTCATGGGCGCGGCGCTGAAGCGGCTGGGCCTGCGCCGCGGGAGCTACCTCGTCTCCACCAAGTTCTACTGGGGCCTCCACGACACCCCGAACGAGCAGAACACGCTCAATCGCAAGTACCTCCGCCAGGCCATCGACGGCTCGCTCGCGCGCCTCGGCCTCGAGTACGTCGATCTCGCCTACTGCCACCGCCCGGATCCGGAGACCCCCATCGCCGAGACCGCGCAGGCGATGCACGACATGGTGGCCTCCGGCAAGGCGCTCTACTGGGGCACCTCGGAGTGGAGCGCCGAGCAGATCCGCGAGGCGCACCGCGTCGCCGAGCAGCGCAACCTGCACCGCCCGATCGTCGAGCAGCCGGAGTACAACCTCCTCCACCGTCGGCGCGTCGAGGTGGAGTACGCGCCGCTCTACGACGAGCTCGGCCTCGGCACCACCACCTGGAGCCCGCTGGCCTCGGGCCTGCTGACTGGCAAATACCAGAGAGGCATTCCGGCCGACAGCCGCGCGGCGCTGAAGGGCTACTCCTGGCTCGAGCCCGAGGTCACGAAGCCCGAGCGGCTCGCGGCGGTCGACCGGCTGCGGCCGCTCGCGGACGAGCTCGGGTGCACGCTCGCGCAGCTCGCCATCGCCTGGTGCCTCAAGAACCCGCGGGTGAGCACCGTCATCCTCGGCGCGAGTCGCGTCTCGCAGCTCACCGAGAACCTCCGCGCCCTCGAGGTCGCGCCCAAGCTCACGGCAGAGCTCATGGCGCGCATCGGCGAGGCGACGGGGCGCGCCGATCTCGGGTGAGCCGCGCGCCGCGCGCGTGCACGAACGCACGCCCGACTTCCGAAAACGAAACCCGCCGCGGCGCGGTCGCCGCTAACCCTCCGGAAGTTGGCGACGCTCCGTTGGCCCGCTGGTTGCAAAAGGAATGGTCAGGCAGGCGCCGGACGGTCATCCCCCCCCCATCCGGTCGGCGCATGCCGACTACTTCCCTCTCGCGCTCCCATCCCCCCCTTGCGCGAGGAGGGACCGCCCCGCACGGACATCCCTCCCGTGCGGGGCCTTTTTTTTTGTCCTGTGCACGCCCACGGCGGGCAGGGCGTCTACGACGGTTCACGACGCCGCGCTCACGCGGGCCCGCGTCGCGGTCTTCGCGTTTGCGCGCTGGGCACGCACGTTGCTAAACGGGGAGCCTTGCCATCGCCCTCGACCCTCCGCGCGGCCCTCGGGCTCGCGCTCGCGACGCTCGTCACCCTGCTTGGGGCCCCCGGCCTGGCGGAGGAGCCGCCGCGCCCGCCCCCGGGGCCGGAGTTCACTCCTCCCAAGGAGTACTTCCCGGCGGGCACGTGGGCGGCGGGCTTCGCGGGCAGCGCGCAGTCGTCCGAGCGGAGCGCGCGCTCGGCGGGCACCACGAGCCTGCGCGCCTCGCGCTACGGCGTCACCTCGCGAAACGGCTATTTTCTCGCCAAGCGGTTCATCGTCGGCCTGCGCCTCGCGTACGAGGTCGAGATCCGCCGCGACACGACGGGGGAGGGCAACAACCTCCGCACGGTCTCCGAGGGGTCGGAGGAGACCCTCTCGCTCGGCCCGTGGTTTCGGTACTACGTGCCCATGTCCGACGGGTGGGCCGTGTTCGGCGAGGCCGACTGGGGCTACACCACGTTCTACTCCCGTGAGGAGAGCGTCCTCGACAGCCGCGTCCCGCTCACCGCGAGCGCGCGTGGCATCGCCATCGGTGGCGGCGCCGGCTTCACCTACTTCCTCGCGCGTGGCATCGCCTTCGACGTGGTGGGGAAGGCCCAGTTCGCGCGCCTCACCGGCCGGGAGAACGAGCGCTCCATTCGCTTCAACTCGACCGAGTTCGGCCTCTTCTTAGGCTTTCAGGTGTACCTGCCGGAGTTCCCGTTTTGAGGCGCGCGCCCCTCGGCTTCGCGCTCGCGGCGCTCGCGCTCGCCGCCCTCGGCCCGAGGCCCGCCGCCGCGCAGGCCACCGACGATCGCCGCGCGCGCCCCGAGAAGAAGGACGAGCGGACGAGCTCGGGCGGGCTCGTCGTGCCCGCGATCTACTACTCCCCGGAGACCAAGCTCGCGCTCGGCATCGCGGGCTTCTACTATTTCCGTCTGCCCGGGGAGACCCTGGACGACCGCCCGTCGAACGTCGACGGCGACGTGATCTACACGGTCAACAAGCAGCTCCTCGTCCAGCTCACGCCCACGATCTACCTCTCGCACGGCAAGCTGCTCATCGAGAGCGAGGTGAGCTACGAGCGCCTCTTCGACAAGTTCTACGGCGTGGGCCCGAACACCCCGCAGCGAAACGAGGAGTCCTTCAACTACGATCTCTTCCGCGTGCGCTTCGGGCTCTATCGACGCCTCGCGCCCTTCGCCTACTTCGGTATGCAGTACCACGCCGAGCACGTCGACGTGACCAAGCTCGAGCGCTCGGACGGCAACCTCGCCACGAACCCCGCCGTGCTCGGCGCGAGCGGGAGCACCGTCTCCGGGCTCGGGTTCCGCCTCACGTACGACTCCCGCGACAACTACCTCTCCGCGACGCGCGGCGCCTATTTCGCCGCGGCGGGGATGTTCTACTCCTCGGCGATGGGCGGCACGCACACGTACTCGCTCTTCACGCTCGACGCGCGCAAATACTTCCCGCTGTGGTGGAAACACGTCCTCGCCATTCAAGGGTACGCGGCCTCCACGGCGTGGAACGTGCCGTTCACGCAGCTGCCCGGGCTCGGCGGGCAGTTTCGCATGCGGGGGTATTTCGACGGGCGCTTTCGGGACCAGAACGCCCTCATCTCGCAGATAGAGTACCGCTTCCCCATCGTGTGGCGCTTCGGCGGCGTAGGGTTCGCCAGCGCAGGGGTCGTCGCGCCGGGGCTGCTCGACTTCGACTTTCACGACGTGAAGGCCACCGCCGGCGGCGGCCTCCGGTTCATGTTCGACCGCGACGAGCGGCTGAACGGCCGCTTCGACGTGGGCGTGGCCGACGACGGCACCAGCGCGTTTTATATCCAAATCAACGAGGCGTTCTAGCCGGCGCGCGAAGGCCAAGTTGGGTCAGGGGCCGCGCTCCGCGGGCGACTCGACGATGGCGCGGAAGGCGGCGGCGTCGAGGTGCTTCGGGGTGTAGGTGGCCCCCGCGGCGACGAGCTTCGCGTGGAAGGTGCGCAGGTGGTTTCGCGAACCGCGCGTGAGGTTGTCGTACGTGGTCAGGAGGTCGCCGTGGGTCACGGCGCCGCGGGCCGCGTCGATGTCGACGAGGTCGAGCTCCTCGATCTCGACGCCCACGGCGAGCGCCGCCTCGCGCGACGGGGAGCCGCCCGCGACGAGCGCGTCGTGGAGGGCCTGGAGCTTAGGGCTCGTGAACTGGCCCGGCGCCCGCCCGCTCGCGGGATCGGCCACGTCGTACCGGTCGAGCAGGGTCTTCACGGCGTCCATGTGGGTCTGCTCGCTCGCGCCCACGTTGGCAAAGGAGGGGTCGTGGCGGTCGAGCGCGCCGTACACGTCGCGCGCGAGCTTCTCCTCCTCGCGCGTGAACACGAGCCCGTCGCGCTCGGCGGCGGAGAGCGGCTCGCCCGCGCTGCTCGCGCACGCGAAGAGCGGGAGCACCATCGCCGCCAGGGGCCAGAGTCGATTCTTCATCGCTTCACCTCGCCGGGTGGGAGCCGGGGGCCTGCGCGATGGGTTCGCCCGGCCGGCGGCTCACCCGGCGGCGAGGCGGTGCACCACGCACGGGGCGCCCACGCCGCGCAGGCCCACGCACTCGCTCGGCAGCGGCTCGGCGGCGCTGCCCGGGTGGGCGGCCTCGCGGTGCTGCGCCACGACCCCGGCCACCTCGGGACCCTCGAGGACCGCGTCGGTGAGGCACACCTCGCCGCTCTTCGCGAGGCCCTGGACGCGCGCCGCGATGTTCACGGTCTGGCCGAAGTAGTCAATCTCGTCCCTCACGTTGACGACGAGGCACGGCCCCCGGTGAATGCCAATCTTGAGCGACAGCGGCTCCTCGGCGCCGAGATCGCGGAGCTCGCCGCCCATCTCGAAGGCCGCGCGCACGGCGTCGACCGGCCGCGTGAACGAGGCCATCACGGCGTCGCCGATGGTCTTCACCACCACGCCGGAGTGACGCGTGACGACGCGCGCGAGGCGCTCGAGGTGGGTCGACACGAGCTCGAACGCCGCGACGTCACCCACGTGGTCGTAGAGCGCCGTCGAGCCGCGCAGATCGGAGAACAGCAACGTGTTGTCGCGCGTGGGGATGGCCGAGCCGGGCCGCACCACCTCGGTGCCGAGGTGCCGCCGGAACTCGGGTGAGTTCAAGAGGCGCTGGCCGGAGAGGAACGGGCGATAGTCGAAATAGGTCACGATCGGCGTGAAGTACGAGAGCACGAAGGTGTCGTGCTCGGTGCCGTTCACCAGCGTCACGCGGGCCGGGCCCGGCGCGAGCTTCGGCCGCGGCATGAAGGCGGTGTCCTCGAGCCGCAGCGTCACCTCGCGGAGGGTGGTGGTCGGCTCCCCCTCGACCGTGATCATCATCCGCGGACTGCCCACGATCCACCCCACCTCGAGCTCCGCGTCGAAGGTGTGGCTCGCGCCGGCCGCGAGGCGGGTCATCACCTTGGCGCCGCGGCGCACGTGCTCGATGAGCGTGCGGCCCTCGCCCCTCACCAGGATGTTCGGTGAGAGGGCGTACGAGGTGAAGTAGTCCTCCGGCGAGAGCGACTGCGGGCTCGCGTAGCGGATCTGGCGGATGTCGGGGTGCACGGTGAAGGCCACCTCGACGCTCTCGTCGAGGTGGGCGTCGCGCGAGCGCGCGCAGGTGACGCAGTGGATCACGGCGTCGAGATCGCGCAGGCCGGCGTGGGTCACGACGTATTCGCCGCAGCCGCGGCAGACGAGCAGCCACTCGGCGCGGAAGAGGCCGAGGGCGGCCGCGCGCAGGAAGAGCTCCACCGCGCGCTCGGGGGCGACGCCCTCCTCCTCCGCGAAGGTGTAGGGGTTCACGCGGAAGAGCCGCCGGTCGTCCGCCCCGTGGAGGCGCGCGCGGATGCGCTCGATGGCGGGCCCGCCGGAGAGCTTGTCGAGGCGGGCCTCGAGGAGGTCGGCGTTGATGGGCTCGGTGCTCATGCCCGCAGAGGCTACCAGGAGTTCGAGGTGCCCGCAGCGTGGCCCCGCTCAACCCATGCGGTATACACGCAATCGGGCGCCGCCTAGAGAGCCGCAATCGCGGCGCGCACGTCGTCCGGCACGCGCACCTTCTGCATCGTCCGGTAGTCGATGACCACGACGACCGAGCTGCCGCGCGCGTACAGGGTCGCCTTCGCCGCGTCGTCGCGCACCTCGTACTCCATCGTGACGCTCGTCTCGCCGATCGACGTGACGCGCACGCCGACCTCGATCCTGGCGGGGAACACCACGGGGCGCAGGAAGTCGCACGTCGTGGTCGCGAGGATGGGGCCGACGGTGATGGGCGCAGCGGACGCGAGGCCGATGCGGGCGAAGAGGGCGATGCGCGCCGACTCGAACCACCGGAGGTAGCGGGTGTTGTTGACGTGCCCGAGCGCGTCCATGTCGCCCCACTGGACGTCGACCGCGAGCGTCACGAACTGCGACGGGAGTGGCATGCCCGCATCCTACCCCGAAACGGATCTCGCCGACCGCCGTGGCCGAGGCCGGACTGCGCCAGGCGGTGCTCACTTGAATCGAGCCCGAAATCCCGCGGCTCCCGCCTTCGGCTTCTCACGAGCGCGGTGGGATTCCGGGGTCGATGATCGCTCCGTGTGCACGTCGCGTTGGACGATTGACGATCGGCGGAACGGGGTTCCGCCCTAAGCTGCGAGTGTGGCGATCGGCGGCGGTCGAGGCGAGAGGCGGGCGCTGCGGTGCCTCACCATGGCGGGCGGGCTCCTCGCTTCGCTGGCGCTCGCGCGCTGCGGCGGGCGCTTCGAGGTCGAGCTGGACGACGCGACCGCGCCGGCGCCCCTGCCGTCGGCCCCCGACGTCGCCTCGCCG
>CAZHGG010000181.1:0-9079 GCA_964531755.1 uncultured Polyangiaceae bacterium | reverse complement strand
ATCGCGGAGCGCGCGCCCCTCGCGCGGGCCGCGTACGACGCGGCGGCGACCACGCCGCGCCGCGCCGCGCCCCCGACGAGCACGGGCTTGCCGCGGAGGCTCGGGTCGTCGAGCTCCTCGACCGACGCGAAGAAGGCGTCCAGGTCGATGTGGAGGATGGCGCGCGCCACGCTCAGCGGGTCCGCGGGGGCGCGGCCAGCGCGCGCGGGCTCCGGGGGGCGGGCTCCGGTCGGTGCAACATCAGCGGAGAGCATCGATCGTCGAGGGCCGGGTGACAAGGCCACCGCGCGCCCGCCGCGCCCCCGCGCTGGGAGGGGGCGAGCACAAAATGACGAACGCCGGCGCGCGCGGCGCCGGCGTCGTCGGGGCCGAGGGGCCCTGTCAGCTCACTTGGCCGGCGGCGTGAGGACGGTGTCGATCACGTGGATGACGCCGTTCGAGCAGTCGATGTCGGCCTTGGTGACCTTGGCCTTGCCGACCATCACGGTGCCGTCCTTCTCGACCTTGATGGTGACCTTCTTGCCGTTGAGGGTCGCGGCGTCCTTCATCTTCTTCACGTCCTCCGCCATGGCCTTCGAGCCGATGACGTGGAACTTGAGGAGCGCCTCGAGCTTCTTCTTGTCCTTCTTGAGGGCCTCGAGGTCCTTCGCCTTGAGCTTGCCGAACGCCTCGTCCGTGGGGGCGAGCACGGTGAAGGGGCCAGCGCCCTTCAGGGTGTCGACGAGGCCCGCGTCGCCGAGGAGGCCCGCGAGGATCTTGAAGTTGCCCGCGTCGATGGCGGCGTCGACGACGTTCTTCTTCTCGGGGACGGCCGGCTTCGGGGGCTCGACCGGGGCGGCCGAGGCCGACGCGCTCGCGGACGGGGGCGGCGGCGGCGGGGGCGGCGGCGGGGGCGGCGGCTCAGCCGAGGGGGTGGGCGGGACGACGGGCGGCGGGGGATCCCCGCAGGCGACGAACGCGACGGCGGCCGAGACGATGACAAGCGACGCGAGACCGAGCTTCTTCATGGGACGTATGCTCCTCCTGATACACTTTTTGGGCGCCATTCCGATGCGCGGGGCAGAGCGCGTACTGCAGTGGCGCCCGGGCGAGAGTTCCTCGGAGATGGCGCGCCCTCTGTAGTCCGATTCGGTCGCGAAGACGAGACACATTTCACGCGTCCTGGAGGGCGAGCTGTCGCGGCCTGGCGCAACTTTTGCGCTAGGGTGCGGGTATGAACCTGCGTGAGGGCCTGCTCGGGCTCATCGGAGACACCCCGCTCGTGCGGCTCCCCAGCCTCTCTCGGGAGACCGGCTGCGAAATCCTCGGGAAAGCCGAGTTTCTGAACCCGGGGGGCAGTATCAAGGACCGCACCGCCCTCGGGCTCGTGCGGGGCGCGCGGGAGGCCGGGCGCCTCCGCCCCGGCCAGCTGCTCGTCGAGGGCACGGCCGGCAACACGGGGATCGGCCTGTCGCTCGTCGCGCGCACCCTCGGGCACCCGCTCCTGATCGTGCTCCCGAGCAACCAGTCGCAGGAGAAGATCGACGCGCTGCGGGCCCTCGGGGCGGAGCTCGAGCTGGTGCCGCCCGCGCCGTTCGCGAGCCCCGACAACTACTATCACGTGGCCCGCCGCCGGGCCGAGGAGCGCGGCGGCGTCTTCGCCGACCAGTTCGAGAACACCTCGAACTTCGACGCGCACTACGGCACGACGGCCGAGGAGCTGCTCCGCGACACGGACGGCAAACTCGACGGCTTCGTGGCCTCCGCCGGCACGGGCGGCAGCCTCGCCGGCGTCAGCGCGAAGCTCGCCGAGCGCGCGCCGAGCGCCGAGAGCTGGCTCATCGACTGCGAGGGCAGCTCGCTCTACGCGCACGTGACCGAGGGGACGCTCGAGGCGGCCGGCTCCTCGATCATCGAGGGGATCGGCATCCGGCGGATCACCGCCAACTTCGCCCGGGCGCGCCTCCGCGGCGCGT
Source organism: uncultured Polyangiaceae bacterium (assembly GCA_964531755.1). Lineage (GTDB taxonomy): Bacteria > Myxococcota_A > Polyangia > Polyangiales > Polyangiaceae > JAAFHV01. The sequence continues at coordinate 7,124 of CAZHGG010000181.1, read as the reverse complement.
TCCGGGGCACCGACGCCGAGATGGTGAAGATGCTTCACTTCCTCGCGCGCCGCGACGCGCTCTTTCTCGGGGGCTCGGCGGCGCTCAACTGCGTGGGGGCCGTGAAGCTCGCGCGCCGGCTCGGGCCGGGGAAGACCATCGTCACCCTCCTGTGCGACGGGGCCGCGCGGTACCAACAGCGCCTGCTGAACCCCGCGTGGCTCGCCGAGCGAGGGCTGTCGACCGACGCGGAGGACCTCTCCTTCGTGGCGTAACGGTCGCCCTGGGCGGGCCCTTTGACGCTCGCCCGCGCCCCGTCGCTCAGCTAGAGTCCGCGGGGTGAAGACACGGACGCTCGCGTGGGGCTTGCTGGCGATGACCGGGGTCGGCTGTGGCCTGAGCTACGGCGACCTCACCGCCACTCCGGGCGACGGCGGGCCGAGCCCGAGCACCACGGCCACCGGCGCACCCACGGGCACCCCCACGACGCCCCCCACGACGCCCCCCACGAGCGATCCCACCGACGGCGCCCCGCCGGTCGACGCCGAGACCGACGCGCTCGCCCTCCGCGACGCGGGCGCCGACGCCGCGGGCGACGCGCGGCCGCCGCCCACGAGCGTGCCGCCGCGCATCGTGCTGCGCTTCGAGGTGAACTACCCGTGCGAGTTCGCGTGGAACTCCCCGTACTGCACCCGCAACGAAGGCACCTTCACCCAGCGCGCGGTGTACCGCGGGGCCTCCAGTGACTTCGCGAACACGCCGGGCGGCGCGTTCGGCACGCGGCTCAACTTCTGGCGCGCCCGCATGGGCGGCCCGTCGGCCAACGCGATCGACATCGACGACGCGACCGACGCGGTGCCCGCCGGCGCCCCCGTCGAGCGCATGACCGTCGCCGCCTGGGTGCGCCGCGCCCCCGAGGGAGGCCCGGAGCGCGAGTACCTGCGCATCGCCTCGATGGGGCCGGTGGGCGGCACCCCCATGTTCGAGTTCGGGTACAACAAGGCCTCCGAGTCGAGCCTGGTCGCGTCGATCGGCCAGGCGCTCGCGAGCGGCAAGAAGTCCTCGGTGCGCGGGTTCCTGCTCGACGACGAGTGGACGTTCGTCGCCATGACCTACGAGCCCACCGCCGCCGACGAGCTGTGCTTCTACCGCGGCACGGAGGCGACGGAGGTCGTGCCGGTCGAGTGCGTCGACTACCCCTCGCGCTCGTTCTCGCGCGTGCAGACGCGGTTCAGCGTGGGGAACGCGGCCGCGACCGCGACGCGCGACGGCGCGAAGAAGGTGTCGCTGCCGGGGTTCATCGACAACGTGTTCGTCTACTTCGGCGACGCGCTCGACCTCGAGGAGCTGAAGAAGCTCCAGCGCGACTGAGGCGGGCGGCGCTCTCCCGGGCGCGTGTGTGCAGTGTACACGCGAAGCGCGGCGTCACACGGGGCAGGGACCGCCGAAGAGACCGAACCACCGCAGCCCCCACAGGAGCAGCTGGATCACCTGGAGAGCGAAGAAGGCGTACATCATGCGCGTCGCCTCGTTCTTGTAGGCGAGCGCCCCGAGGTTGCCGTCGCGCGCGAGCACGTACATCGAGCGCGCGATGATCCAGGCCGAGAGCGCCACGTGCACGGGGCCGAGCGGGTTGTAGCGGAGCACGCCGCCGAGGTCGAAGCGCGCGAGGGCCTCGACCGAGCGGGTCATGCCGCACCCCGGGCAGGGGACGTGGAGCCACTGCGCGACCGGGCAGCGGGCGAAGCCGTAGAGCACGAGCAGCCCCATGCCTGCGAGCCCCGCGCCGAGGAGGAGCGCGCGCGGCAGGAACGGGAAGCGGGGGAGCGCTAGCGGCACGATGCGAGAAGTCAAGCAGACCGAATCGTGAAGCGGAAGAACCCCGATGCGCATTTTCTCTCATCGCCTCGCGAGGATTGTGCGAACCTGGTGTCCCTGACGTCGGCGACTTAGCTGCCAGAGGAGGAGTGCAGCCAATGCAATCAAACGAAATCGTGAATATGGCGGGTGGTTATGGTCCTCCGGGCGGTGGAGGGTACGGCGGTCCCCCTCCGGGTGGCGCGCCCCCTGGCGGCGGCGGGTACGGCGGTCCTCCTCCTGGCGGCGGACCTCCCGGCTTCGGCGGTCCTCCTCCTGGTGGCGCACCTCCGGGTGGCGGCGGGTACGGCGCGCCCCCTCCGGGGTTCGGCGGCCCTCCTGGCGGCGGGTACGGCGGTCCTCCGGCGGGCGGACCTCCTGGGTTCGGCGGCCCCCCGGCCGGCGGCTTCGGCGGCCCCCCTCAGATGGGCGGCGGCGGGAGCGTCGACACGACGATGCCGCTCGTCCTCTCGATCGCCTCGTGCCTCTGCTGCTGGCCGCTCGGCATCGCGTGCCTCGTGCTCTTCTTCCAGGGTAAGGGGCTCGCGGACCAGGGTGACACCGCCGGCGCGCAGGCGAAGTTCGGCATCGTCAAGATCCTCGGCATGATCGCCATCGGTCTCGGCCTCGTGTCGACCATCATCAACGTCATCATGCAGGTCGCGGCCCACGGCTGACCACGTCGGTCCTCCGGCGTGAACCTCGGAGCGCGGGCGGCCCCCCCGGGCGGCGCGCGCTTCATTTTGTGCGCCCGACGCCGGTCGCGAGGGCCGACGCCACTCGACCGCGCGGCCGCAGGCGACTATGAGTCTCCGCTGCCCATGCCCGCCGTCCCGCCCGAGAGCCCCGCCACGCCCACCACGCCCGAGAGCCCCGCCGCTGCGCCCGCCGCGCCCGCCACGTCGGGATCGTCCGAGCAGGCCATCATCGACGGCCGCAAGCAGACCGCGGCGCGGCTCCGCGCGCGCGGCGAGAACCCCTTCGCCAACGACTCCGCGCCGCTCCTCGGCGGGGTCACGGTGGGGCTCGGCGCGCTCCGCGAGCGCGTGAAGGCCGCGCGCGACGCGGCGGGGAAATACGGCGAGGAGGCGGTGCGCGCGCTCGCCGGGGACGCGCGATTCCACGTGCGAGGGCGGGTGCTCGCGCTCCGCTCGACCGGCGGGCTCTCGTTCGTGCGCCTCCGCGACGGCTCCGGGGAGCTCCAGCTGCTCTGCGACCAGGCGCAGTTGGGTGTAGAATACAAGAAGCTCGACGACCTCGACATCGGCGACTTCCTCGAGGCCGAGGGCGCGCTCACCGCGTCGAAGCGCGGGGAGCTCTCCCTCGAGCCTGCCCGGCTGCGCCTGCTGACGAAGGCGTACCGGCCGCTCCCGGAGAAGTGGCACGGCCTCTCCGACGTCGAGACGCGCTACCGCCAGCGCTACGTCGACCTCGTCGCCAACCCCTCCGTGGCGGAGGTGTTCCGCGCGCGGAGCCTCATCGTGCGGGCTGTGCGGCGCCTGCTGGACGACGCCGGCTACCTCGAGGTCGAGACGCCGACGATGCACACGCTCATCGGGGGCGCGGCGGCGAAGCCCTTCCTCACGCACCACAACACGCTCGACATGCCGCTCTTCATGCGGATCGCGCCCGAGCTGTACCTCAAGCGGCTCCTCGTGGGCGGCTTCGACCGCGTGTACGAGATCGGGCGCTGCTACCGCAACGAGGGGGTGTCGACGCGGCACAACCCCGAGTTCACGATGCTCGAGTTCTACCAGGCGTACGCCACGTACGAGGACCTGATGGACCTCACCGAGGTGCTCCTCCGCGGCGCCGACGCGGCGCTCGCCGCCGCCATGCCGGAGGCGCAGGCCGCGTGGAAGGCCGCGCGGCCGTTCACGTTCGACGAGCCGTTCGCGCGCGTGCCCATGGCCGAGGCGGTCGCGCGCGGGGCGCTGGCCACCGACATCCCCGAGTGGCGCGACGCGGTCTCGGGCGAGCGGCGCGGCGGCGGGCTCGTGGCGCTGCTCGCGCCGGGCTTCGTCGACCACATGAAGGCGTGGTCGAAGAGCTCCGCGCGCGCCAAGAAGATCGACTGGGGCAACTTTCGGAAGGGCTTCGACAAGTGCGACAACGACGGCGAGCGTCTCTTCTGCTGCTACGAGTACCTGTGTGAGCCGTTCCTGGCAGACGACTACCGCTCGGGCGACGGCGCCAAGAGCCTCCCGGTGTTCGTGAAGGACTACCCGTTCGAGACCTCGCCCCTCGCCCGCAAGAACGACGCCCGCCCCGACCTCGTCGACCGCTTCGAGCTCTTCGTCCACGGCCGCGAGCTGTGCAACGCCTTCAGCGAGCTGAACGATCCAGAGGACCAGGCGGCGCGCTTCCTCGAGCAGGTGAGCAAGAAGCAGAAGGGCGCCGAGGAGACCATGGACTACGACGCGGACTACGTGCGCGCGCTCGAGCACGGCATGCCGCCCGCCGCGGGCTTCGGCATGGGCATCGATCGCCTCGTGATGATGCTCACGGCCTCGGCCTCCATCCGCGACGTGGTGTTCTTCCCGCTGCTGCGCAAGGAGGGCTGATGTCGCCCTGGCTCGTCGGGCTGCTCCTCTTCGTCTCCGTCGCCTCGCTCCTCATCGTGTGGCGCGGCGTCGCCGAGCTGCGGGCGGGGCACCGCGGGCGCTTCGTCGTGGCCCTCTTGGGGGCGGCGGCGGGCATCGGCTTCGTGCGCCTCACCTACTGGACCACGCAGCTGCCCGTGCTCCGCGGGTCGGCCTGGTCGCTGAAGGACGCGGCCGTGCGTGCAGGCGCGCTCGCCAGCGGCCTCGTGTTCCTGTGGACGGGCCTCGCGATCCTCGTGCCCGTGCTGTTCGACCTGTTCGAGAAGCGCGCCTTCAGCATCTTCGTCGCCGTGCGCCACGTGCGCTCGCAGAAGTCGGGCTTCCTGTCGGTCATCAGCGTGCTCTCCATCGCCGGGGTCAGCATCAGCTCGTGCGCGCTCTGCGACGCGAGCAGCGTGATGGGGGGCTTCTCGGCCGACCTGAAGCGCAAGATCCTGGGCAACAACGCCCACATCGTCGTCGACCAAGAGTCGCTCGTACCCTTCGAGGACGGCGACGCGCTCCTCGCGCGCATCCGCAAGGCGCCGCACGTGGTGGGCGCCTCGCCCGTGCTGTACGGCGAGGTGATGATCACGTCGAACTCGAACCTCGCGGGCGTGGTCGTGCGCGGCGTGGACACGAAGACCATCGGCGAGGTCATCGATCTTCCGGCCAACATCGAGCTCGGCAAGCTCGAGTACCTCGACAAGCCCGAGGCGCTCCTCCACCTCGACGAGAACGAGGTCATCGGGCGTGGCCCGGGCGGCGAGCCCTACACGAAGGGGCCCGAGCTGCTCGGCTTCGATCTCGACCCGGTCACGCGCGAGAAGCTCCCGCCGCCGCCGGTGCGGCCCGGCATCGTGGTCGGCCGCGAGCTCGCCAAGACGCTCCACGTCTACGTGGGCGACGAGGTCACGCTCATCTCTCCGCTCGGGGACCTCGGGCCGATGGGCGTCATGCCGAAGACCAAGCGCTTCCGCGTGGCGGCGGTGTTCTTCAGCGGCATGTACGAGTACGACGCGAGCCACGTGTACACGACCCTCGGCTCGGCGCAGGACTACTTCGGGATGCGCGGCAAGGTCTCTGCGATCGACGTGAAGGTCGACGAGCCCGAGCTCGCCGACTTCGACTTCACGGCGTTCGACAAGGTGGTCGCCAGGCCGGAGCTCCGCGTGCGCGACTGGCGCGGCATCAACAAGAACCTGTTCTCGGCGCTGAAGGTGGAGAAGATCGCGGTCTTCCTCATCCTCACCATGATCACCGTCGTGGCGAGCTTCTGCATCATCTGCACGCTGCTCCTCCTCGTCACCGAGAAGACCAAGGACATCGCCATCTTGAAGGCGCTCGGTGCGAGCGACGGCGCGATCTTGCGCACGTTCATCATGGAGGGCGTCGTCATCGGCACCCTGGGGACGGTGTTCGGCGTGAGCTCGGGCGCGGCCAGCTGCATCGGCCTCAAGTGGTTCGGCGTGCGCCTCGATCCGGATGTATACTACATTGATCGCCTCCCCATCGCGGTGAACCCCGCCGACTTCGCGCTCGTGGCGGCGAGCGCCATCGTCATCTGCACCCTCGCGACGATCTATCCCGCGCTCGCGGCGGCGAGCATCCGGCCGGTCGACGGCCTCCGCTTCGAGTAGCGTGGCGCGTTCACCCCACGCCACCGGCGCGCGGGCGGCCACGGGGGGCAAGCGCCTGCCGAAGCTCCCTCAGGCGCCGGCGCCGCCCGCGCCGCTCCGCGCGCGCCTCGCCGAGAGCGCGCGCTACGCGTGGCGCACGGCGACGCTCGTGCACCGGAGCTCGCCGCGCCTCGCGCGTGGCTACCTCGCGCTCGTGCTGGCCGGAAGCGCCCTGCCGCTCGCGGTCGCGTGGGTGGGCAAGCAGCTGGTGGACGCGGTCGTGGCCAGGAGCGAGGCGGTGGCGCTCCGCTGGGTGCTCGTCGAGCTCGGGCTCGTCGTGCTGATGGCGCTCGCGGGGAGGGGCGCCGCGCTCGTGCGCCAGGTACTCGGGGCCCGCCTCGGGGTCGACGTGAACACGGCGATCCTCGAGAAGGCGTCGCGCCTCGAGCTCGCCGAGTTCGAGGACTCCGAGCTCTACGATCGCATGACCCGCGCGCGGCGCGAGGCGTCCTCGCGGCCCCTCGCGCTCGTGTCGGACGCGTTCAGTCTCGTGCAGAATACACTCACGCTCGGGGGCTACCTCGCGCTCCTCGTGGGCTACGGCGCGTGGGTGGCCGCGCTCCTCTTGCTCTCGACCGTGCCCGCGACCCTCGCCGAGGTGAAATACTCGAAGGAGCAGTTCAAGCTGCGCAACTGGCGCTCGCCCGAGTCGCGCAAGCTGCTCTACCTCGAGCACGCGCTCGCGAGCGACGAGCACGCCAAGGAGGTGCGCCTGTTCGACCTCGCCGAGCTCTTCCTCGCCCGCTACAAGACGCTCGCGGAGGCCTTCTACGCGGAGGACGCGCGCCTCGCGGTGAAGAAGTCGTCGGCGACGACCGGGCTCTCGCTGCTCGCGACGCTGGCCCTCTACGGCACGTACGCGACCGTCGCGCTGCTCGCCGCGCGGGGCTCGCTCTCGCTCGGCACGATGACCCTCTACGTGCTCGCGTTTCGGCAGGGCCAGGCCGCCTTCCAGGCCGCGCTCTCGTCGCTGGGCTCGATCTACGAGCACAACCTCTACATGTCGAACCTGTTCTCTTTCCTCGGC